>NZ_MEEL01000030.1:0-131421 GCF_001724435.1 Microbacterium sp. SCN 69-37 | reverse complement strand
GCGCTCGGCCGGGTACATCAACGTCGTCGTCGCCGGGAAGCAGCCCGCCCCGCAGTGGCTGACGATGGACGAGGCGATCGAGCACTGCACCCGCGGGCTGGGCATCCTGCCGTGGGCGGGCACGGAAACCGAGGGCACGGAGCCGGATGTGGTGCTCGCCGCCGCCGGCGACGTCCCCACCCTCGAGACCCTCGCCGCCGCGGCGCTGCTGCGCGAGCACATCCCCGATCTGAGAGTGCGGGTGGTGAACGTGGTCGATCTGACCCGGCTGCAGTCCGAAGACCAGCATCCACATGGGCTCCCGGACCGGGAGTTCGATGCGATCTTCACCCCCGACAAGCCGGTGATCTTCGCCTACCACGGCTACCCGTGGCTGATCCACCGACTCACCTACAACCGCGCCGGACACCAGAACCTGCCGCCCGCCACGCCGGGCTCCGGCAGGAGCTGCAGGACGCCCGCCTGCATGCCCGCGCCCACACCCGTGAGCACGGCACCGACATCCCCGCCGTCGCCGACTGGCACTGGCCCCACCCCGACACCACCGACCCCACCATCCGGAAGGAACCGAAATGAGTGACACCAGAACCGTGACCCTGCAGGTCAGCGGCATGATCCGCGCGACCTCCAAGAACGTCACCGAAGCCCACCTGAGCCGACAACCCGGGGTGATCGCCGTGGACGCGAACCCGGTCTCGCAGACCGCGACCGTCACCTACGACCCCGAGACCACCTCGGTCGCGCACCTGCAGCAGTGGGTCATCGACTGCGGGTATCACTGCGCCGGCCAGTCCGTCCCCGACCATATCTGCGACCCCGCGCACGACCCGCACGACGAGGGTGCGCACGACCACAGCGCCCACCACGGCCTCGCAGCTGAGGGCGCACAAGAACCGCACGCGAGTCACGACGCGCACGAGGGCCACACGGATGCCACGGGTCACGCCAGCCACGCGGGCCATAAGGGTCCTGCGGGCTATCACGACGACCCCGTCCACGATCACGCCGCTGGCCACGACCACACGCACGCCCCGTCGGCGACGGCGGATGACGGTGAGCAAGCCGGTCACCACGTCGAGCACGCCGGTCACACCGCGGCCGCGGGTGGGCACGATCATGGTGCAGCGTCGGGTCACAGTGCGCAGGAGATGATGGGCCACGGTGGGCACCACGGCGGGATGTCGATGGACGCGATGATCCGCGACATGCGCAACCGGTTCCTGGTCGCGCTGATCCTGTCGATCCCGATCACCCTATGGTCTCCGATCGGGCGGGAGGTGATCGGATTCGAGGTGCCGGCCCCGTTCGGGCTGCGCGATGACGTGTTCATGCTGATCCTGTCGCTGCCGGTGATCTTCTACTCCGCGTGGATCTTCTTCGACGGCGCCTACCGGGCGCTGCGCGCGAAGACCCTCGACATGATGGTGCTCGTCGCGGTCGGAGTCGGCGCCGGCTGGCTGTACTCCCTCGCGGTCACCCTCACCGGCGGCGGTGAAGTGTTCTACGAAGCCGCCACGGTGCTTGCCACCTTCGTGCTGCTGGGGCATTGGGTGGAGATGCGCGCCCGCGGCGGCGCGAACGACGCCATCCGCACCCTCCTGGAGCTCGCACCCTCGCAGGCGGTCGTGATCCGTGACGGGCAGGAAGTCGAGATCCCCACCAGCGAGGTCGTCCCGGGGGATCTGATGCTGGTGCGGCCGGGGGCGAAGATCCCCACCGACGGTGTCGTGGAATCCGGAGAGTCCGAGGTGGACGAGTCGATGGTTACCGGCGAATCCATGCCGGTGGACAAAGCGCCCGGGTCGGAGGTGATCGGAGCGACCGTGAACACCGTCGGCACCCTCCGCGTCACAGCCACCAAAGTCGGGTCGGACACGGCGTTGGCCCAGATCGTGAAGCTCGTGCAAGAGGCGCAGAACTCCAAAGCCCCCGGACAGCGCCTCGCCGACCGGGCAGCGTTCTGGCTCGTCCTGGTCGCCCTGATCGGCGGCACCCTCACCTTCCTGGTGTGGCTGCTCGCCGGCGCTGCAATCCCGATGGCGATCCTGTTCGCCATCACCGTCGTCGTCATCACCTGCCCCGACGCCCTCGGATTGGCGACGCCGACGGCGATCATGGTCGGCACCGGGCTCGGCGCGAAACGGGGCGTGTTGTTCAAGAACGCCTCCGGGATCGAAACCGCCGCCCACATCGACACGGTCGTGTTCGACAAGACCGGCACCCTCACCAAGGGGGAGCCGGAGGTCACCGACTACATCCCCGTCGGCAGCGACGAGCTCGAGACCCTCTCCCTCGCGGTCGCGTTGGAGCGGGAATCCGAGCATCCTCTGGCGAAAGCGATCGTGAATTACGCCGACACCCGCGACATCCCCCGTCGCACCGCGACCGCGTTCCGAAACGTCACCGGGCAGGGCGCGATCGCCACCGTCGACGGTCGACAGGTCGTCCTCGGCAACCCGCGCCTTCTCACCGGAGAGGGGATCGACATCAGCGGGGTGCAGGCCGCTCAGCAGGACCTGGCTGGGTCCGGCCGCACCGCGATCCTGTTCGCCGTGGACGGGCAAGTCGCCGGGATCATCGGTCTCGCCGACGCACCCCGGGACACCGCAAAGACCGCGATCGACGCTCTCCACGAGCAGGGCGTCGAGGTCGCAATGCTCACCGGGGACAACAAGCCCACCGCCGACCGGATCGCCGCTCTCCTCGGCATCGACACCGTGATCGCGGATGTGCTCCCCGAGGACAAGTCCGCGAAGGTCGCCGAGCTGCAGAAGACGGGCAAGAAGGTCGCGATGGTCGGCGACGGCGTCAACGACGCCCCCGCCCTCGCCCAGGCCGACCTCGGCATCGCGATCGGCGCCGGCACCGACGTCGCCATCGAGACCGCCGACGTGGTCCTGATGCGCTCGGACCCGCTCGATGTTGCGATCGCACTCAAGATCGGCAAGGGCACACTGCGAAAGATGCGGCAGAACCTGGGCTGGGCCATCGGATACAACGCCGCCGCCCTCCCCATCGCCGCCGGCGTGTTCTACCCGGCGTTCGGGATCATGCTGTCCCCGGAGATCGCCGCCCTGTCGATGTCCGGTTCCTCCGTGATCGTCGCCGTCAACGCCCTCCTCCTCAAGCGGCTCCGCCTGCCCGCCCAGGCGCCCGCTGCGACGACCATGCAGAAGGAGCCCGAACATGCCTGACCGTCCGCTCTCTCCCACACCGTCCTCCCCGATGCTGCTGACCCGACGAGGTGTGCTCGGACTCGGACTGGGCGCCGTCGCGGCAGCCGTGCTCGCCTCCTGCACCCCCGCGCCGCAATGGGTGACACCCACCGGCGCAGCGGTGTCCGGCACGGAGAAGAACCGCGGCGGCACCGGCCGAGTCACCACCGTCGACCTCACCGCCGCCCCCACCACGCTCGACCTGGCCGGTACCGCCGCCGCCACCTGGGCGTTCGGAGGTATCCCCGCCCCGGTAATCCGGCTCACCGCAGGCGACACGCTGAAAGCGACCGTCCGCAACCAGCTCGACGCGGACACCTCCGTGCACTGGCACGGACTCGCCCTCCGCAACGACATGGATGGGGTCCCTCCGGTCACCCAAGCCCCCATCGCCCCGGGCGGACAGTTCGCATACGAGTTCGTCACCCCGCATCCGGGCACCTACTGGTTCCACCCCCACGTCGGCCCGCAACTGGACCACGGCCTCTACGGTGCGCTCATCATCGACGACCCGGACGAGAAGGTGACGTGGGACGACGAATGGGTGCTGATCCTCGACGACTGGCTCGACGGCGTCACCGCCACCCCGGACCAGGTCCTCACCGACCTCTCGAAGGGCATGGGCGGGATGGGCGGGATGGGCGACATGTTCATGCGGATGGGGAACCTGCTGATGGGCGCCACCTCCGACCTGCTCGGCGGCGACGCCGGCGACGTCTACTACCCGCACTACCTCATCAACGGCAAACCCAAAGCCGACCCCGCCCAATTCACCGGCACTCCTGGTGCCCGGGTGCGGATCCGTGTCATCAACGCCGGCAGCGACACCGCGTTCCGGTTCGCGATCGGCGGCCACACCCTGACGATCACCCACACCGACGGGTTCCCGGTGGATCCTGTCGAGGTCGACAGTGTCCTGATCGGGATGGGCGAACGCTACGACCTGCAGGTCACCCTGGACGATGGGGTGTTCCCTGTCGTCGCCGACGCGGAAGGCAAGCAGGATCGCGCGTTCGCGCTCGTTCGCACCGCCGCTGGCACGGCGCCGGCCAGCGACGTCGCCGTCGCCGAGCTCGGCACCGGCAGGGTCGGCACCGCTGCCGGACTGAGTGCGACCGCCTCCGTCACCCTGCACCAGGCGTCCCCCGACCGGGTCGTGCACCTCGCGCTGACCGGGGGGATGGAGGCGTACGACTGGGGGATCAATGGGCGCCGGTTCGACATGAACGACCCGTTGCGGGACGCGCACGCGGTCAGTATGGGGGAGCGGGTGCAGTTGCGGATCCGCAATGACACCGAGATGTGGCATCCGTTCCACCTGCACGGCCACACCTACCAGCACGCGAACGGCGGCCCCCGGAAGGACACCTCCATCATCCTCCCGGGCCAGACCCTGACAGTCGACTTCGACGCCGACAACCCCGGCCAGTGGGTCGCGCACTGCCACAACATCTACCACGCCGAGACCGGCATGACCACGGTGCTCGGATACCAGTCATGAACCGCGCGTTCACCCCCAGCACGGGAGGATGATCGCGCGGGCGATCGGACGGCGGCGGCGGACGTCAAGGCTAAGTGGACTTCCTACTCTTATGTAGGGATCTGCCATTTGTAGGGATCTGCCATTTCGCGCGGAATCCTGCTGACGAAACTGCTGCCAATTAGCGTGGAATCCCCGAGTTCTCCGCCACCTTGACCGGGAACCTACAGTAGTAATCGACGGCTTTCGCGGCGGGCGCACCTTCCTCCCGTACCTGCGACAAGGCCATCCCCGGTGACCAAGCCGCAGTGCTTCTCGCGAGATGGGCCAGGATGGGAGTGTTGGTGGCGTCGCTGCCACCTGTTCGCTCGTTCTACAGCAGGAGTGCCCATCCGTGGTGAATCACGTCGCCTTCATCTGGAACATCGCCGAGTCCCTTCGCGGCCCGTTCAAGCCCTCCGAGTACGGATCGGTGGTCCTGCCGTTCACGGTGCTCCGCCGCCTCGACGCCGTGCTGGCGGACACGAAGCCCGCCGTGCTCGAAGCGGCGAAGGGAATCGAGTCGCTCCCCGAGATGCTGCAGACGATCAAGCTCACCGAGGCGTCGGGGCACCAGTTCTACAACACCTCCCCGTTCGACTTCGGCAAGCTCGTCGCCGACCCTGCCGACCTTCGCGAGAACCTGTCGTCCTACCTGGCCGGGTTCTCCTCGAACGTGCGGGACATCTTCGAGCGGTTCGAGTTCGACAAGACGCTGAACAAGCTTGCGGAGAAGAACAAGCTGTTCGCGGTGACAGAGAAGTTCGCGCAGGCCGACTTCCACCCCCGCACCGTCTCCAACATCCAGATGGGTCTGGTGTTCGAGGAGCTGATCCGGTTCGCGAACGAGAAGTCGAACGAGACCGCCGGCGACCATTACACCCCGCGCGAGGTCATCAAGCTCATGGTCGAGCTGCTGTTCGCGCTCGATGACGACGCCCTGTCGAAGGCCGGCGTGGTGCGCTCCATCTACGACCCGACCGCCGGCACCGGCGGCATGCTCTCGGTCGCCGACGAGTACCTGCACACCCTGAACCCGAGTATCCAGCTCAGCCTGTACGGCCAGGACTACAACGACGCCTCGTACGCGATCTGCAAGGCCGACATGGTCATCAAGGGCCAGGACGTCGACAACATCGCCCTCGGCGATACCCTCACCGAAGACGCCTTCGACGACAAGAAGTTCGACTACGGCCTGTCCAACCCACCGTTCGGGGTCGACTGGAAAGACCAGCGCACCTACGTCGACGACGAACACACCAAGCTCGGCTTCAACGGCCGCTTCGGCCCCGGCACGCCCGCGGTCAGCGACGGCGCCATGCTGTTCCTCCTGCACCTGGTGTCGAAGATGCGCAAACCCGAAGACGGCGGCTCCCGCATGGCGATCGTCCTCAACGGATCACCGCTGTTCTCCGGCGGCGCCGGCGGAGGCGAGTCGAACATCCGCAAGTGGCTGCTCGACAACGACCTCGTCGAGGCGATCATCGGACTGCCGAAGGACATGTTCTACAACACCGGCATCTCGACATACGTCTGGGTCCTCACCAACCGCAAAGACCAGAACCGCACGGGGCGGGTGCAGCTCATCGACGGGCGCGAGATGTTCACCAAGCTCCGCAAGGGCCTCGGCTCCAAGCGCAACGAACTCTCCGCGAAGAACATCGAGAACATCGTCGGCTTGTACGCAGGGTTGGAGGACGGTGAGCACTCGAAGATCTTCCGCAACGAGGACTTCCTGTACCGCACCATCACCGTCGAACGCCCGCTGAAACTCAACTGGCACGCGACGCCCGAACGCATCGACGCCGTCTTCGAGGCCAAGGCCATCCAGAAGCTGAACGAGACGGATGCCGCAGCTTTGCGCGCCGCCCTCGACCGGCTTGGCACCGACACGGTCTGGAAGAACCGCACCGCGTTCCAGAAGGCGCTGAAGGATGCCGCGAAAGCCGAACGCCTCACCCTCCCCGCGCCGCTCCTCAAGACCGTGACGACAGAGCTCGGCGAGCAGGACGACACCGCCGATACCTGCACCGACGCGAAGGGCAACCCGGAGCCGGACGCGTCACTCCGCGACACCGAGAACGTCCCATGGGACGACGATGTCGATGCCTACGTCGCCCGCGAAGTCCTCCCATACGCGCCTGACGCGTGGGTTGACCACTCCAAGACCAAGGAAGGCGCGGAGATCCCCTTCACCCGCCACTTCTACCAGTACATCCCACCCCGCCCCCTCGAAGAAATCGACCGCGACCTCGACGCCGTCATGGACCAACTCCGCTCGATGCTTGTCGAGGTCGAACAGTGATGCAGGGGCCTTGGTCGGATGGCGTCCCCACTGGGTGGCAGATCCGTCCGCTGTGGAGCGAATTTCGGCGGGGAAAGACGCTGGGCGATGGATCGGAAGAGCTTCTTTCGGTCTACCGCGACTACGGAGTCATCCCGAAATCCAGTCGCGAAGACAACTTCAACAAGCCCTCGGAAGACCTGTCGAAGTACCAGCGGGTTTCGGTGGGAGACCTCGTCGTCAACAAGATGAAGGCCTGGCAGGGGTCTCTGGGGATCTCAAACCACGACGGCATCGTCAGCCCCGCATACTTCGTCTACAAGGCAACTGGGACTTTCGAGCCGCGATTCGCTCACTACCTGCTCCGCAGCAAGGAGTACGCGGACCACATGGCCGCCATCTCCTCCGGAATTCGGCCGAACCAATGGGATCTCGACCCCGCACAGTTCGCGGTTACACCCCTCCTTGTCCCCCCGCCGGCGGAGCAGCGGGCGATTGCGGACTATCTGGACCGGGAGACGACGCAGATCGACGCGTTCATCGCGAAGAACGAGGAACTCATCACCCTCCTCACCGAACGCCGCGCGTCCGTTATCGGAGCCGCCGTAACGCGGGGGCTAGACGAACGGGTCGAGCTCTCTGTGGAGAGTCCCGATTGGATCGGTCCGGTACCAGCCGCTTGGAGCGTGCAGCCGATCAAGAGTGCGTATTCAGTCGTGGTGGGCAAGATGCTCAACGAATCGAAGTCTGAGGGCGACCCGGTCCCGTACGTGCGGGCCGCGAACATCCAACCCGATGGGCTCGACCTGAGCGACGTGAAGGAGATGAAAGCGACCGCCGCAGACCGTCGCGCCCTCTCGCTCCGGTCCGGGGACGTCGTATTCGTCGAAGGCGGCGGAGGGTACGGCAGATCCGACTACCTCACCCAAGATCTGCCGGGGTGGGTGTTCCAGAATCATGTGATCCGCTTGCGGTCTCGACCGGGCCATGACGGACGATTCCTGAATTACTGGCTCCAGCACGTCAGGCGACTCGGGCATTACGAAGCGCTCAGTGCATTCGCGACGATCCCGAACGTGTCCGGCGACAAACTTGGGCGGATCGAGATGCCGGCTCCGCCTCTCTGGGAGCAACGCGAGATCGTGAAACATATCGAGGAAGCATGTTCCCGGATTGATGCCGCCGTCGCGGTGGCGCAACGAAGTGTCGAACTCGCGCGCGAGCGTCGTGCCGCACTCATCTCGGCGGCGGTGACGGGCAAGATCGATGTGGGGGTGGCGGCATGAGCGGTATTGCGGGGGCGCATCTGGAGTCGGTGCTGGAGAACGAGATCGCCGAGCATCTCGCCGCGAACGGCTGGCTCTATTCGCCGACCGACGCCGGCTACGACCGTGAGCTCGCGCTGTTTCCCGAGGACGTGCTCGGCTGGCTCGAGGATTCGCAGCCGACCGAGTTCGCGAAGGTCGTCCGCCGCGAAGACACCGACGCCCAGCGAAAAGCGGCGGGCGACAGCATCCTGAATCGGCTCGCGAAGTCGCTGGATCTGGACCCGTTGAAGAACGGGGGGACGATCCGGATTCTGCATGAGGGCTTCTCGATCGTGCCGCTGCACGGTGGTGCGGTGAAGTTCCGTCTGGCGCAGTTCCGGCCGGCGACGACCAACAACCCCGAAACGCTCGACACCTACGCGAAGATGCGGGTGCGGGTGATGCGTCAGGTGCATTACTCGGCGAAGCACCCGAACAAGGCGTTGGATCTGGTGCTGTTCGTCAACGGCATCCCGGTCGCGACCATCGAGTTGAAGACGGACTTCACGCAGGCGATCGGCAACGCGGTGGACCAGTACCGGTTCGACCGGTCGCCGGCGGGTGAGCCGTTGTTCGGGTTCGCGAAGCGGTCGCTGGTGCATTTCGTCGTGTCGAACTCCGAGATGCGGATGACGACGAAGCTCGCCGGCGCCGCCACCCGGTTCCTGCCCTTCAACAAAGGCGCGGATGAGGGTGCGGGGAATCCGCCGAACCCGGATGGTTCCGCATCCTCGTACTTCTGGGAGGAGATCCTGCAGCGCGACACGTGGTTGCAGCTGCTGGGATCATTCGTGCACCTGCAGGTCGAGGTCGACGTCGACCCCGACACGGGCAAGAAGACGAAGATAGAGAAGATTTTGTTCCCTCGGTACCACCAGTGGCGCGCCGTGACCCGGCTGGTGGAGGCGGCTCGGGTGGAGGGCGCGGGCAACCGGTACCTGGTGCAGCACTCGGCAGGGTCCGGAAAGACGAACTCCATCTCGTGGCTCGCGCACCGTCTCTCCCAGCTCCACGACGACCAGAACGCGCGGGTGTTCGACACGGTCGTGGTGGTCACCGACCGGACGGTGCTGGACAAGCAGCTTCAGGACGCGATCGGCCAGTTCGAGAAGCAGGCCGGGGTGGTGCAGTCGATCACGAAGGATGCGGGCGAGTCGAAGTCGAAGCAGCTCGCCGCAGCGTTGACCGGTGGCAAGAACATCGTGATCGTGACGATTCAGTCGTTCGAGGCACTCATCGCCGCGATCCAGACCCTGCCGGAGTTGCAGGGGCGTCGATTCGCGGTGATCGCAGACGAGGCGCACTCGTCTCAGACCGGATCGACCGCCGGCGCGCTGACCAAGGTGCTCTCCCCGGACGAGCGGGCCGCCGTCGCAGAAGGCGCCCCGATCAACTCGGAGGCGTACCTGCAGTGGGCGATGGAGGTCACCGCAGCTGCGCCCAACATCTCCTACTTCGCGTTCACCGCGACTCCGAAGGCGAAGACCCTCGAGCTGTTCGGACGAGTCCCGGAGGGTGCGGGCCCGGATGCGACGCCGGAGCCCTTCGACCTGTACTCGATGCAGCAGGCGATCGAGGAGGGCTTTATCCTCGACGTGCTGCAGAACTACACGCCGTACAAGGTGGCGTGGAAGCTGCAGCATCCCGATTCGGAGTACGACGGTGCCGGTGAGGTCGACGAGTCGACGGCGGTAAAGGCGCTGGTGCAGTACGTGCGGTTGCATCCGACGAACATCAGCCAGAAGGCGAAGATCGTCGTCGACCACTTCCGCACCTTCGTGCAGCCGCTGTTGGACGGCAAGGCGAAGGCGATGGTGGTCACAGGCTCGCGGGTGGAGGCCGTGCGGTGGAAGAAGTACCTCGACGCCTACATCGCAGATGCCGGAGTGCAGGGTGTGCGATCCCTGGTCGCGTTTTCAGGCACGGTCGAGGACCCGGAGGACGTCGGTGAGGGGCTGACGGAGCGCACCCAGAATCCGGGGGTGCCGTCGGATCTCGCGGAGGCATTCAAGCCTGCGACGTTCAACGTGATGATCGTGGCGGAGAAGTTCCAGACCGGGTTCGACCAGCCGCGACTCGTTGCAATGTACGTCGACAAGAAGCTCGGCGGCGTCCAGGCCGTACAGACTCTGTCCCGGCTGAACCGGACGTATCCGGGCAAAGACAAGACGTTCGTCCTCGACTTCGTCAACGACCCGCAGGAGGTGCTGGACGCGTTCCTGCCCTACTACCGGAAAGCGACGCTCACCGCGACGACCGACCCGAACCTGATCTACGACCTCGTGGTCAAGCTCGACTCGGCGGGGATCTACGACATGTCGGAGGTCGAGCAGGCGTTCGACGCCGCCCTCGTTGGTGGGGTGAATGCGAACTCGAAGGTGTCGGCGGCGACCGCGCCGGCGGTGGACCGGTTCCAGAAGCGGTGGGTCGCCGCGGTGCTGGATGACGACAAGGTCGAGCAGGATGAGTTGCGCTTGTTCAAGGCCGATGTGGCCAACTTCGTGAAGTTCTACGACTTCATCTCCCAGGCCCGCAACCTCGAAGACACCGACCTGCCCCGCCGGCACTACTTCTTCCGCCGCATCCTTCCGCAGTTGTCCACCGCGACGATTCTCGAACCCGTCGACATCTCGGATGTCACCCTCGTCGGCTACAAGATCAGTGCGGGCGAGTCCGTGAAGCTGAACCTCGAGCAGGGTCCGGGGCTGGATCCGATCACCGCGATCGGATCGGGCGCGATCCACGAGAAGCATCGCAGCGCGCTTGAAGAGATCATCCAGAAGCTCAACGAACGCCTCGGCGACAAATACGGACTCGGCGTCATCGACCTGCAGATGAACCACATCGTCGGCAAGCTCGCGTTGGACCTCGATCTCGCGAACCAGGCCGCGGTGAACTCGCCGCAGCAGTTCGCCGAATCCCCGGCGCTACCGAAGGCGTTCCAAAAGGCCCTCCTCGGGGTGCGTGACGAGACCCCAGCGTTTATCGACGACCTGTTCAACGACAGCGGGCTCTTCGCGGAGCTAGGGAAGGCGCTCCCGGCGATGCTGTACGAGTACCTCAAGACTCAAGGGACGGCACGCGAGTGAGCACGATGGTCCGGGCTCAAACCCGCACGGGCCGCGCCCGGACGGGAATCGTTCGGGCTGGTGCGCGAGCTAACTAGGGCTTTCAGAACGGCGGGAGCGCGCAGAGTCGACGGCGCGCAAGAGCCTGAGCGTCCCCTCGAGTTTGGCGAAAGTGTCGTCGGGGAGGGGGTCAGGGGAGAAGTGCATCAGGCTATTGCGGACGTCCGCTATGAGTGTCACGAGTGAGCGCAGTCGCTCCCGAGTGATTCCGACCCAGCCGAGCTTCTCCCAGTTCAGGTCATCATCGAAAAGATACGGATACGCACCGAGGGTCAATCGCCCGATCGTCTTGCAGTTGGCTGGTGAGCGCTCCACGTCTGCGTCGGTCAGCCGTAGCCTTACCGCGCGGCGCATCCGCATTTCGATTTCCTCAATCATTACGAGAGGTCGCCGATCACGCCCGAACTCGGCGGTGAGATCCGCGATGGTCACGATCCCACCGATTTCGTTGGCTTCGCCGCGTACGAAAACGTAGCCGCTCGACTCGATCTGAGCCACGACATCCAGCACATTCGCATAAGGCGCCACCGTCGGTGGAGACGTGGTCATGGCATCGCCGACCGTTGTCGGCTTGCCATGCATGTGGGCGATGGCGATCGATTCCCACGTAATAACGCCGACGAGCCCGCCCGCCTCGACAACTGCGAGTTGCGAGTAGTTGCCCTCGAGCATCGCCGTGCGTGCATCCGCGATGAGATCGTCTCGCGAAACGGACACAGGTGCGCGTCGAGCGGATGGAATCTGAAGCACGCGGTAGCCGACGGCGGGCTCAGCCTCATTTTCGTCTGTGAGGAACGTGCCAGCGTCGAGCTGGTCGTGCTGACCGCGGCGCGCGATGGGCGTGACGACGATCTGCTCATCCATGTCGGCCTCGGTGACTGCGGGCACAGAGGTCAGCCCCGTCTTGTGCAGCAGCTCATCGATCTGAGCCACTGTCTGGGCCGTCCGGCGGTCCACACCTGCAAGATCGAGGAGCTCGCGAACGGTCATGGGTGTTGGTTTGTCCGAGGGGAGCTCCTCGATGCTTGCCGGCAGCGGCCCACCGTCGCGAGACGGTCCAGGGTCGGCCCTTCCATCGCGGACTTTCATCAGACGCTCGACTGCCCCGAACCGAGCCAGCTCGCACACCGTGAGAAGTGAGCCTAGCGATGCGCGCAGGTCATGTCTCAAGGTCGCTCGATCGACGTCCGAACGCTGCCATGCGACCGACCTAAAGTGCTCGCCGTGCTCGTGTTCGTCGAATCCGTAATCCGACCGCACAGTTCCGATTGCCAGTGCGCCATCGGACTTCAACGGCATGACGACGATGTCTCCCACCTGCATCTCATTGACGAACCTGTCCAACTGTCCCGTCCAGTTGCCGATGAGGTAGTTCGAGGCGCTGGGGTGCACCGCGGTCAGAGCTTCTCTAATCTGTTCGCGAGAGAGATTCGTCAGGTCGCCGACTTCGGACCAACCGATCAAAGCCCGCCCCGCGCTCAAAGCAGCTTGTTCGCGCTGCCCCTTGCGTCCACCGCGTACCATCCATGCCCGCATCCCGCCATTGTGGGCGACTAAGCTCGCAGGCCGCAACCGTCGATCGAGGGCCACACATTGCGGGAGGTGCGATAGCGATGTAGCCACCCCAGGCACCCCGACGCATGTCAGTGCCCGAGGCTCGCGTTCACGATGACGAACCCGACGGGGGAGGCACAGCGGCGCCGATCTGCCAGCCGGCGGACATGAGCCCCCGTCCGACATCATCACGAGGAAGAGCGATGTCAACGCGAGCGCCGCGAAGCCGAGGATGCCGGCGATCATGAGGATCCCGGAGACGATCACGTCAGCGATGCGGCCGCCGGACCAGAATGCTCCCGGGGCGGGTGGCTGAGCTGCGGACGAGAATGACGCGGGCGGCGTTGTCGATATGCCGGAAGTACGGGCATTGGGAACGCGCCTGTCACCGGAGCGCATCGTCGCCCGCGCCGAGGCATCCCATCACGTTGTGCGGCGATCAATCCGTGGGGGAAACGATCGTGTTGCTGGCCAATGACTTGCAGCAGGAAGAGCTCGAGCGGGCCGGCTGGCACGTCAGCGCGCGGTCCTTCGGAGCCCAGCTCGACGTGGACCGCATCGATTCTGAGGGCCTTGCCCGACTCGTTACTCGCGCAGGGCCAGCTATCCGTGAGCTCCGCGCCGACGACGTCGATGACATCCTCACGCTCGATGCCGCGACGAGCGGCGACTACCCCGGCGGCGTGGCGACCCGACACGACCCCCTCACACCACACAGCGCGGCCGCATCCGATTCGAGGCGTGCATTCGGCGCGTTCCTTGCGGACGGAGAACTCGTGGCGATGACGTTTGTCGACGTGCACGGGGCGACAGCGGAGACCGACTTCACGGTCGTTCACCCCGACTGGCGCCGGCGGGGCGTTGCAACCGCGGTCAAAGCCGCCTCGATCCTTGCGCTCAGCTCGGAAGCGGTCACCCGGTTCCGCACCGGCGGATCGGCGGACAACGCTGCGATCCTGCGGGCCAACGCCACGCTCGGCTACGTCCGCGACGAGGAGTGGGTCACCCTCACTCGCGGCTCAGCGTGAGGCGCGCAGCGCCCGTCGGATCAACGTGACCTGAAGCGGCAGCCGCACCAGCGACACGGCGAACGCCGCCCACGCCTTCGGGGAGCGGCGGCGCGCGGCCCGGCGGCCGAGGTCGATGCTCATCTGCATGTTCGCGGGCCAGACCGCGGCCAGCACCACCGCACTCGCTCGCCCGGCGGCAGCTCGCGTTGATGGCACCACCAGCCCCGCCGCGCACGCCAGCTCCGCAATGCCCGATGCGATCACCAGCGGCCGATCCCACCGCCGCAGCGCCCGCGGGATGATCGGTGTGAACACGCCGGGTCGCACGAGATGGATGACGCCCGACACCGCGAACGGCACCATCACGATCCAGGGAACGGTGGCGGCGGGCTTCTTCGCGCGACGTGTCATCCCGCCATTCTCCCCGGCGCGCCGCCGCCCGGGGCCGCCGCGCGAACAACTCCGGTGACAGCATGGGCAGATGCTCTCCCCGCAATCCCTGAGCGAGCCCGACCGGCGCCTCGTCGCGGCGTGGGCGGCCGACTGCGCCGAACGGGTGCTCCCTCTCTTCGAGAGCGAGGCTCCCGACGACGATCGCCCGCGTGACGCCATCGCGAGAGCCCGCGCGTACGCCCGCGGCGAGCTCGACTCGGCGGGCGAGATCCGCCGCCGGTTCGTTGCGGGCCGCGCCGCCGCCTCGGTCACCTCGCCCGCCGCGATCGCGGCGGCCCGGTCGGCGGCGCAGGCGTCGGGCGTCGCGCACATGGGTGCGCACGCCCTGGGCGCCGCCGCCTACGCCGTGAAAGCCGTCGGCATCGACCGGCCCGACGAGGCGGATGCCGAGATCGAGTGGCAACTGCAGCGCATGACACCGGCGGTCCGCGCCGCCCTCCGTCAGCTTCCACCGGTCGGCGAGGATGCCGCGGGTCCGTTCGTCGCCGGCGGATTGCTGGCCCGCGGCATCCTGGGATCGACCATCCGCACATTGCAGAATCGGATCGCATCCCGGGCTTGACCCTCACGCGACGTCAGGCTCGATCGTGGTCTCATGACCGACCTTCCCCACGCTTTCGACATCAGCCCCGTCCCCGCCCCGGGACCCGACGCCGTCGCCCCGCCCCTGTTTCGCGGCATCTACGGCATGCCCATGTTCGTGACGATCCCGACGGCCGATCTCGCGGCATCCCTCGACTTCTGGACCCGCGGCCTCGGCTTCTTCGAGCTGTTCGGCATCCCGGGGCAGATGACGCACCTGCGCCGGTGGGCGTTCCAGGACGTCCTGCTCGTCGCCGGCACACCGGACGACACCGCCCCGGCTGCGAGCGTGAGCTTCGCCTGCGTGCTCGACCAGATCGATCCGATCGCCGAGGCCCTGCGCGCCCTCGGCGTCGACGCCCACCCGCGCGACACGATGTGGAACACCCGCGACATCGAGGTCATCACCCCCGAGAACACCCGCGTGGTCTTCACGGCGGGCAAGGTGTTCGACCCCGATAGCGTCGAGGGCCGCACCCTCCGCGCGGTCGGCATCGGCACCGACGACAATGAGTCCCATGTCTGACGACGGACTGCCGGTGGGCGAGACGGCTGCGCGCCTGGGCCTGACCGTGCGGACGCTCCACCACTGGGACGAGATCGGCCTCGCGAGCCCCGCCGCGAGAACGCGGGCCGGCTACCGGCTCTACACGGATGCCGACCTCGAACGCCTCCGGCGCATCGTCGTGTACCGCGAGCTCGGGCTCGACCTCGACGCGATCCGGGCCATTCTCGATGAGCCGGGGGGCGATGTCGCCGACCAGTTGCGGGTGCAGCGCGCCCAGCTCGCGCAGCGGATCGCCCAGCTCAACGACCTCGACGAGGACCTCGCGCGCATGATCGAGGCGCAGGAGCGCGGCATCCTGCTCTCCGACGACGAGCAGCGCGACATCTTCGGCCCCGACTGGAATACCGAGTGGCCCGCGCAGGCGCGCGAGGCCTACGGACAATCGGCGCAGTGGCAGCAGTACGCGGAGCGTGCGGCGTCGCGCTCGGCCGGCGACTGGGCGGCGGTGACCGAGGCGATGACCGCGTTCGAGCTCGAGATGGGCGCCGCCGTCGACGGCGGAGCGACACCCGGGGATGCCGTGGCGAACGGCCTCGTCGAGCGACACCGCACCCTGCTCTCGCAGTTCTTCCCGGTCACGCACCAGATGCAGGTGTGCCTCGGGCGGATGTACGTCGCCGACCCGCGGTTCATGGCGCACTACGACGCGGTGCGCCCGGGCCTGGCCCGTTGGCTGATCCGGGCGATCGATGAGAGCGCGCGCGCCGCGGGCATCGACCCCGATACCGCCACGTGGGAGTGAGGGACGTGCCTGCGGCATCCGGCGTCACCGAAGGGTGCGAGTGGCCTCCCGCGATGAAGTAACGTATCTGCGTATGAGTGCAGATAAGCAGCAATGCGGATTTTCGGTCGAGAGCCCGTATGTGGAGCTTGCGGTCGAGGTCTTCGGAATGCTTGCCGACGCCACGCGGGTACGAATCATTCTCGCGCTGGACGCGGCCGGGGAACTCTCGGTGAATCACATCGCCGACATCGTCGACAAGTCGCCCGCTGCGGTGTCTCAGCATCTCGCGAAGCTGCGGCTCGCCCGGATCGTCGGGACCCGCCAGGAGGGGCAGCGTGTGTTCTACCGACTCGAGAATGAGCACGCGTCTCAGCTCGTCGCCGACGCGATCTTCCAAGCCGAGCACTCGCTTGGCGGGACCCCCCGTCACCATCACGCCGAGGACGAAGCCCGATGACGCCGTCGCACGTGCACTCCTCGCACCATGACCATGACCACGACCACGCCTTGCATAGTGACGGTGGCGTGCATCTCCATGACCACGATCACCCCTCGGGGCTGAAGGGCTTCTTGCGCGGCTTGTTCGTGCCGCATACCCACGACGCGGCCGACTCGATCGATGATGCGATGGAGGCTAGTCACGAGGGTGTGCGCGCGTTAGTGATCAGCCTCGTGATCCTGTTGGTGACGACGATTCTGCAGGCCGTCGTGTTCCTGTTCAGCGGCTCGGTGGCCTTGTTGGCCGACACCGTGCACAACTTCTCGGATGCTCTCACCGCGATCCCGCTGTGGGTCGCGTTCATCCTCGGTCGGCGTGCCGCGAACCGCCGGTACACGTACGGGTTCGGTCGCGCGGAAGATCTCGCCGGCCTCTTCATCGTCGTGGTCGTTGCCCTGTCTGCGGTTGTTGCGGCGTGGCAGTCGATCGACCGGCTCCTGCACCCGCAACCGTTGCAGAACGTCTGGTGGGTGGTCGTCGCCGGTGTGATCGGCTTCGCCGGCAACGAGCTTGTCGCGATCTACCGGATCCGCATCGGGAGACGAATCGGGTCGGCAGCTCTGGTCGCGGACGGCGTCCACGCGCGTACCGATGGCTTCACCTCTCTCGCCGTGGTCATCGGCGGTGCCGGAGTGCTGCTCGGCTTTCCCCTCGCTGACCCGATCGTCGGCATCATCATCTCCATCGCGATCTTCGTCCTGCTGCTCGGCACGATCGGCTCGATTGGACGCCGACTCATGGACGCGATCGAACCAGAGCTTCTCGAACGCGCCGAGCACGCTCTCGCCCACGTCGACGGCATCGATAGCGTGGAGCGCATCCGGCTACGGTGGGTCGGTCATCGCCTCGAAGGCGACGCAATCGTCACCGCCGACCCGGAGCGCACCGAGATCGGCGGCCTCGCCGAGGCAAGCATCCGCGCGCACCTGCCCCACGTCGACGAGTTCCTGATCAGCGTTCGAAGCTCATCGGCCGCTGCACGATGACCTGCGGGCGCACGGTGCTCGTGCCCGTCAGAGCGTGGGGTCGGTTTCGGCGCGGGCGGCCATCCAGACAGCTCGGGCGGCATCGGCGTTGAGGAGGCCGATGCCAGCGCCCACGATGATGTCGAGCCAGCCGGTGGCGAACCAGAACGTGAGGATGCCGACGGCGATGATCGCCAGATTGGCGAGGGCGTCGTTGCGGGCGGAGAGCCATGCCGCCTTCGTGAGGCTGCCGCGGTGGTGGCGGTGACGCACGAGCAGGAATGCCGCGGTGAGGTTGACTAGGAGGGCTCCGATGGCGGTGATCGTGAGAGCTCCCGGCGGCGGGGGCACGGGGTCGAATGCCTTCGCGACGGCAGGCCCACTGACCGCAGCGGCTCCGCCTCGCCCATCACACGCCCGCGTCCACGAGCACCGCGCGAGCAGCGCGCTCGCCGGATGCGAGAGCGCCCTGGATCGACGCCGCATGTCGGTGGTCGCCGGCGAGGTACATCCGGTCGGTGACGCGCGGCGGGCGGGGCGCGCGCAGCGGTGCCGGTTGGGCGGGAAGCGCATCCGGGATGTCGTCGCGACGCAGCAAGTGCCAGTCCGTGACTCCGGCACCCCACAGCTCGGCGAGGTGCCGGCGCACCTCGTTCTCGCCTGCGGCCGCGCCGCCCCGCGGCAGCAGGCACGTCGCCTCGATGAGATGGCGCGCCACGGGCGCATACGACGGCACGGTGTGCGACACGACCGCCGTGTTCACGACCGGCCCGCGGCGGGCGGCGCCGCGTCCGTCGACGCGCAGCAGCGCGGATGCCGAGGGTGCTGCCGTCGCCGCGAACCACCACGTCTGCAGCCCGTTGGTCGCGGGTCGCGGCACCGGCGCCAGCTCCGCCACCGACTCCGCGCCGACGGCCACCACGACCCGCCCGGCGCGGAGGGCCTCGCCACCGGCGACGCCGACCTCGACGATCGGGCCGTCCCTGTCGATGCGCTCCGCTCGCGCCCCGAGCCGGATCTCCGCGCCCGCAGCACGCGCCCGCGCCGCCAGTTGCGCCGGCACCGCCGCGATCCCCTGCGCGGGAAGCCCCGGCCGCCCCAGCGCGAAGTACCGCACCAACTCCTGTACGAACGCGTTCGAGCTGCCCTCACGGTCCTCGGCGACGACACCGGCGAGGAACGGATCGAGCACGGCGGTGCGCAGCGGTCCGCGCAGGCCCGCGGCATCCCACCCCTCGCGCAGCGCGCGATCGCTTCGCGCCCGTGCCGACAGCCGCCGCGTGAACGCCGGCGTCAGCCAGCGTGCGAACGCCACGGCATCCGCAGCGCTCACCAGCCCGCTGCCGATCGTTCGGGGGATCGACAGCGGTGAGCGCAGCGGATGCCGCAGCTCAGCGAGGCCGCGATCGGTGCGCACCTGCACGCCCACGGGAAACGACCGCAGCGCCAGAGCGTCGAGATCGATGCTGCGACGCAGCGCCGGATACGCCGGGTTGAGCACCTGGAAGCCCCGATCGAGGCGGAAGCCGTCGACGATGTCGGTGCGCTGGCGTCCGCCGACCGCGTCCGCCGCCTCGAGCACGACGACCTCGAGACCGCGCTCGGCCAGAACCACCGCACAGCGCAGCCCCGCGAGGCCTGCTCCGATCACCACGACGTCATGCATCGCCGCTCCGCCTCTCGTCGTCGGACGCGTCCGGGGTCCCCGCCGCGCCGT
The DNA here is from genome assembly GCF_001724435.1 of Microbacterium sp. SCN 69-37. Classification (NCBI taxonomy): domain Bacteria; kingdom Bacillati; phylum Actinomycetota; class Actinomycetes; order Micrococcales; family Microbacteriaceae; genus Microbacterium; species Microbacterium sp. SCN 69-37. The sequence goes on along the minus strand of NZ_MEEL01000030.1, from coordinate 111,896 downwards.
CGCCTGCGGCCAGCATACGGAGGGCGCGGCATTCGATCTCGGGGTTGACGAGCTTTCCGAGACCGCCCTCGCCGCCCGGCGGCGTGCCTACGATGACGGAATGAAGATCCTCCTCACCGGTGCCACCGGCTACATCGGCTCGTCCGTCCTCGACGTACTGCGCGCCCACGGTCACGACGTCGTCGCGCCGGTGCGCAGTGCGCACGCCGCGCAGAAGGCCACGGCGACCGGTGCGACCGCGGTCGTCGGCGACATCACCGACGCCGCCTGGCTCACTCCGCTGCTGGAGGGAGTGGATGCCGCGATCCACACCGCCGCACCGGGTGACGGCACGGCCCCCCAGTTCGACAGCGCCGTCGCCGATGCCGTCATTGCCGCGTTCGGCGGCACCGGCAAGCCCTACATCCACACGGGCGGCCTGTGGATCCACGGCCCGTCGGACGACCTCACCGAGCAGACCCCGTTCCACCCGCCCGCGATCGTCGCCTGGCGTGAGGGAGTGGAGTCCCGGCTCGCCGCGGCAGAGCTCGCCCTCACGATCGTCGAGCCCGGCATCGTGCACGGCCACGGCGCCGGAATCCCCGCCATGCTGGCCTCCGCGCCTCGTGACGGCGAGGGCCGCCTCACCGTCATCGGCGACGGCACCCAGCACTGGGCGACCGTGCACGTCGACGACCTCGCCGAACTGTACGTGCGGGTGATCGAGCGCTCCGAGCCGGTCGGACGCGTGCTGGGTCTCAGCGGCCACAACGCGACGGTCATCGAGCTCGGCGAAGCGCTCGCCGACGGTCCGGTCGCTGCGGAGGGCGTCGAGGCCTCACGCGCACGCCTGGGCGCCCCCTTCGCCGATGCGCTCATGCTCGACCAGCAGGGACGCGGCGAGAAGGCGCGCTCCCTCGGCTGGACACCCGCCCGCCCGTCGCTGCTCGAGGAGATCCGCGCCGGCGCCTACGGCTCGGCCGCCCAGGGCTGATCGGGCTGCCCGCGCGCGACGCCACCTCTGTCGCTGCGGCGAGCCGCGGTCTACGCTCGCCGCATGTGCCGAAACATCCGCGTGCTCCACAACTTCGACCCGCCCACGACCGATGACGAGGTCCGTGAAGCGGCACTGCAGTTCGTCCGCAAAGTGAGCGGCTCGACGCATCCCTCGCGCGCCAACACCGAGGCGTTCGAGGCGGCGATCGACGAGATCGCCGCGGCCACGCGTCGCCTCCTCGATGCGCTCGTGACCGCGGCGCCGCCCAAGAACCGCGAGGCCGAGGCGGTCAAGGGACGCGCCCGCCACGAGAAGCGGATGGAGCGCGAAGTGCGCATCCGCACGGCATCCTGATCGCCGGCGGCGGCCGGATGCCGCGGCATCCGGCGACTTCCCAGCTTCGCGTCACTTCGCTGCCCTACTGTGTCAGCAGTCCAGGGGGAGTACTCCGATACGGACGGCTCGTCAATACGGTCGCATCGAGGCCCGGGCCGACCGGTCCCGCAAGGGATGGGGGAGACTCTGGCGTCGACCACGTCACGCCATTCTTCGGGAGCCTCCTGTGAACATCACCCCCCTCGTGTGGATCATCACGATCGCCGTCACGATCGCCTTCTTCGTGTGGGAGTTCTTCGCGCACGTGCGCAAGCCGCACGAGCCGACCGTCGGCGAGTCCGCGCGCTGGTCGGCCTTCTACATCGGTCTCGCGCTTCTGTTCGGTGTCGGCGTGGGCGTCTTCTCGGGGTGGGGATACGGCGGCGAGTACTTCGCCGGCTACCTCACCGAGAAGGCGCTGTCGATCGACAATCTGTTCGTCTTCCTCATCGTGATGACGGGCTTCGCAGTGCCGAAGATGTACCAGCAGAAAGTGCTGATGATCGGCATCGTCATCGCCCTCATCATGCGCGGCGCCTTCATCGCCGTCGGGGCGGCGCTGATCGAGAACTTCTCGTGGGTGTTCTACCTCTTCGGCGCCCTGCTGCTGTTCCTCGCCTACCGACAGGCGTTCGCGCACGGCGAGTCCAACCCCGCCGACGGCTGGTTCATGCGCCTCGTGCGCCGCGTGCTGCCGGTCAGCGACGAGTACGACGGCGACCGGCTCACGGTGAAGAAGGACGGTCGCCGCTTCGTCACCCCCATGCTCCTCGTCATCGTCGCGATCGGGTTCATCGACCTCGTCTTCGCCGTCGACTCGATCCCCGCGATCTACGGGCTCACCGAGGAGGCCTACCTCGTCTTCACGGCGAACGCCTTCGCACTGATGGGTCTGCGCCAGCTCTACTTCCTCATCGGCGGTCTTCTCGAGCGCCTCGTGTACCTCGCCCAGGGACTCGCCGTGATCCTCGCGTTCATCGGCGTGAAGCTGCTCATCCACGCGCTCCACAAGAACGAGCTCCCGTTCATCAACGGCGGCGAGCATGTGACGTTCATTCCCGAGATCCCCATCTGGCTGTCGCTGCTGTTCATCGCTGCCACCGTCGCCGTCGCGACGATCGCGAGCCTCCTGAAGACGCGGAAGGATGCCCGGGGCGACGCCCTGCCCGTCGCGCGCCACGACTCCCGCTGAGGGGCGCCGTCGCGCCCTGATCGCACGCGCGGCAGGCCGCGGGGGCGCGTCCGCCCGTCCGGCTCTCGGCTGGACGCGCCCGAGGAGAGGACGTGGCAGGGCTTCTCCGACGTTGCCGAGGTCCTGGCCGCCGCGGCACAGCATCTTCTTCGCGAACGGCCTCGACCTGCCGTGGGAGCGGGCCCCCACGTGGGATCCCGCCGTGTTCGAGATCGTCGATTCGGCCCTCACCGCCTGAGGCGCACGCCCGGCATCCGTCTGCGAGCATGAGCGTATGACCATGAGTCCGCCATCCCGGGCCGTGCGCGTGCGCCCGGCATCCGTCGACGACGCCCGGGGCATCGCCGCGGTTCATGTCCAGGCCTGGCGCGAGGCGTATGTCCGCCAGCTTCCGGCGACGGTCCTCGCCGGGTTGCGGGTCGAGCCGCGCATCGAGCGGTGGGCGTCGATCATCGAAGACGACGTCACCGACGTCTTCGTCGCCGAGGTCGACGGGCGGATCGTCGGCTGGGCGACGGCCGGTGACGGGCGCGACGACGATCGGCCGACGTCGCGGGAGCTGGAGGGCATCTACGTCCTGGCGGCGCACCACGGTACCGGTGCGGGGCAGCTGCTGCTGGACGCGGCGATCGGTGCCGGCGACGCCTACCTCTGGATGATGGACGACAACCCCCGCGCCGAAGCGTTCTATCTGCGCAACGGCTTCGTCCGCGACGGGCTCGCAGTGCCGCAGTGGGTCGCGGTGAAGGATGCCGAGACGGCGCTGCTCGATGCCGACGTGCGCCGCGACGCCGAGACGGTCGATGACCTGCTGCACCCTGCGTTCGTCGAGATCGGCCGCTCCGGCACCCTCTGGACGCGGGAGCAGATCGTCGGTGCGCTCGCCGCCGAGAGCGCGGACTCGCGCGTCACGCCGCAGACCGATGAGTGGCAGTTCCGTCAGCTCTCGCCCGAGCTGGTGCTGGTCACCTATCGGCTCACGACGCCCTCGCGGATCAGTCGGCACTCATCACTGTGGGACGTCGGCGGCACCGCACCGCGCCTGCGCTTCCATCAGGGCACGGTCGTGCCGCCGGCATCCGCTCAGTAGCGCGCCGAGAAGCCGCCGTCGGCGTGCAGCAACTGTCCGCTGACCCAGCGCCCCTCCTCGGGAGCGCGGCGCCGGTGACGAGAGCGAGGGGCATGCCTTGGTGTTAGCCGCGCTCGCACTCCCACTCCGTACGCAACAGCCCGAGAACCACCATGTCCTCGAGGGCCGCGGGTCCGATCCCGCTGCGGCATTCCCTCCACGTCAACGGCGGGGCGCGTCACCAGCTCCGGTCGATGTCCACGCCTGCTCGTGCCGGCGGCGGATGCCGTCGAGCAGCAGGTCGAGGGCGAAGGCGAACTCCGCGTCGTCGTCGCAGGCCTCCCCGGCGTGCGGCGCCGTGGTGGCCATGCGGACGATCGCGGGGTAGGCCGTCGCGAACGCGGCCATCGTGGCGGCGCGCTCCCGCGGGTCGTCGGGGGGAACCGGCGTCGGCAGCACGTCGCGCGTGAATCCCCACATGCGGGTGCTCAACGCATGCATGGCGTGATGCACGAGATCCGCCGACAGTCCCCCCTCGAACATGTCCGCCATGAGCGCGTCCATGTGCGCGAGGACGCGAGGCGTGGCGCGCTCACGCGTCTCGATCGCCTGCCGGGTCCAAGCGTGCGACGACAGTGCGGCGCGCACGGCCATGATCCGAGAACGCACGGCGTCGTCCCATGACGCGGTCGGCGCGGGTGAAGCGACGCCGGCGAGAACCCGGTCGAGCATCGCGTCCACGAGGGCGGCGCGGTCATCGAGGTGCTTGTACAGCGCCATCGGCGTGACCCCCAGGCGCTCGGCGACCGCACGCATGCTTGCCGCGTCGAGGCCGCCCTCGTCGGCGATGGCGGTCGCCGCGTCGACGATGCGCTCCAGGTCGAGACGCGGACGCACAGTTGACACGTATACACCGTACACCTAGTCTGTTGCAGAATCGGTGTACGCCGTATACCACCCGCGAAAGGAACCCCGTGTCTCAGCTCGCCCGACGCCAGGCCCACCTCGCCGGCGTCCTCTATCTCGTTACGCATGTCACCTCGGTCGCCGCCGTGATCGCCTACGGCGGAGGTCTCCTCCGCGCCGGTGTCGCCCTGGAATTCGTGCTCGCACTCGGGTGCCTCGGCACCGGCGTGCTGCTCTGGGTGTTGCTGCAGTCGCGCGGTCCTGCCCGCGCCGCGAGCTTCGCGCTGCTGCGCACGCTCGAAGCGGCGGTGATCGTCGCGGGGGCGCTCCCGATGCTCGGATCGGCGCTTGTGAACGCCACGGCCGAGGGCGAGTCTACGGCGATGCACACGGCCGCGTTCCTGCTCGGTCAAGGCCTCGTCATCAGCGTCAACACCGTGATCCTCGGCTGGCTGCTGTGGGACGCGCGGGCCGTGCCCCGCGCCCTCGCCGCACTGGGAATCGCGGGCGGAGTGATCGTGCTCGTCAGCAACGGGCTGCAGCTCGCCGGAGCGATCCCGCTGAACGGCGTCGCCGCCGGCGTCGCCGCCGGCGTCGCCGCGGTGCCCGTCTTCGCTTTCGAGATCTGGTTCGCCGTCTGGCTCATCGCCGTCGGTGTACGGTCGGAGCCCGGCATCCGCGCAGCACACGAAGGGGGCCTGCCGAACTCACCTCACGCCTTGAAGAGGCCCCAGGTGAACACGTAGAGCAGTCCGACCAGGATCAGCGCTGCCAGCGCGGCCCCGGCAGCCGCCCTCAGCGTGAGTCCCAGACGCCCGCGGAACACCACGAGGAGCCCGCCGCCACTGATCGTCAGCACGGCGCCGATCACGGGGAGCGCGTTACCCCACACCCATCGTGCTCGTTCCTGGTCGGTCGGGCCGTCGACGGGCAACTCGCCGCCCATCCCGGATACGAGGGCGGCGCCCACCGCGATGCAGGCCGCCCCGGCCGCGTACAGCAGGCCGAGGAGAATTGTCTCACCGCGCATTCTGGGGGGCATGCGCGGTGAGGCGAGTCGGATGCGTCGCATATTGGAGGGAAGACGACACTGGAGCTCGTGCCGGGGCAGACGCTTCACGACCGTCTGGCGCAGAACGCGTTGACCGGTAGGGAGGTCGTCTCGCTCATCATCGGTCTCGCCGGCGCGCTGGCGGTCGTCCACCACGCCGGCATCGTCCACCGCGATATCAAGCCTGCGAACGTGCTGCTGCGCCCGATCCGGCACGGAGTCGTCCCGTTCCGGCCGGTTCTCGTGGACTTCGGCGTCGCACACCTCCTCGACGCAGCCCGCGTCACCTCGCCCGGAGTCGTGATCGGCACGGCCTCCTATCCCGCCCCCGAACAGGTGCGAGGTGAACCCACCGTGCCGGCGTCCGACATCTATGCGCTCGGTCTGCTCACCATCGAAGCGCTCACCGGGACGAAGCACCCGTCATCCCCGCCGCTGCGCCGTGTCCGTCGTCATCTCCCGACCGTCAGCGACGCCGCCCCGACGCTCGAGGCGGAGGTGGCGGAGCTGCTCGGGCTCGTGGTCGTTCTCGTCGTCACCGTGATGACGATTCTGGGCGCCATCATGCTCGCCTGCGCAGCGAGCGCCCCGGCCACCGAGACAGGGTGGCAGGCGCAGGCGGCGGCCTCTTATGCGCGACTGTCCGGCGACTCGAGGTCGAACAGTACGGATGCCGCGCGACGGATGTGCACTTCGGTGAGGTCGGCGGCGCGGGCTGGATCTCCCTCGTCGATGGCTGCATAGATCGCGCGGTGCTCGCGGCGTAGGCGCTGCGCCTCGTCGGGCCACTCCTCGGTGCGTTCGGCGGCGCGCAGGATCGGCACCTTCATGGCGCTGCGGATCGCCGCGGTCAGCGCGGCCGAGAGGGCACTGCCCGAGGCCTCGGCGATCGCAAGGTGGAACTGTGTGTCGGCCTCGTTGAACGAGTCGCGGGAGGAGTGCGGCTGATCCATGCGGTCCAGCGCGTCGATCATCCGCGACCGCGCCGTGTCGTCGAGCCGGCGGGACGCCGATGCCGCGCTGGCGCGCTCGAGCACGACGCGCGCGTCGGTCACGTCCTGGATCGTGAAGTTCGACAGCGCGACGTGCAGGCGGAGGAAGCGGGTGAGCGCATCGCGCGGCAGGGCCGCCACGAATGTGCCGGCGGTGGCGCCCGCTCCGGGCTGGGAGCGCAGTACGCCCTGCGCCTCGAGCACACGGACCGCTTCGCGCACACCCGCCCGGCTGACCTCCAGGCTCGTCGAGAGCTCCCGCTCGGGGGGCAGCGCGTCACCGACCTGCAGGGCACCGGACAGGATCCGGTCCTCGATCGCCTCGATCACGAGCTCGTGGGCGCGCGCCTTCTTGACCGGCTGCCACAGGGAATCGGGTGCGTTCTCCGCCATCGGATCCGCGCCACCTCTCTCGAATCTCTTGACAGCCTAACGGTCAGTCACATAGATTGCGCTAGCGGTCAGACCTCTAAAAGGTCCGCATCCGCACCCCGGTCACTCGGCCCTTCGCACAACGGCGTACGAAAAGAGACAGAGATGTACACACCCGAACTCGCCCCGGTCGGCGGGAGCCTCGCGCTCTCCGCTCTCGTGGCCAGCCTCCCGTTCCTCACGGTGTTCCTCGCGCTCGGCGTGCTGCGCTGGAAGGCGCACTGGGCGGGACTGACCGGACTCGCGGTCGCCGTCCTGGTCGCGGTGCTCGGTTTCCGGATGCCGATCGACCTCGCACTCCTGGCGTCCACGCAGGGTTTCGTCTTCGGGCTGTTCCCGATCATGTGGATCGTGCTCAATGCGATCTGGCTCTATGAGCTGACGGTGCGCAGCGGCCGCTTCGAGGACCTCCGGCGCGTGATCAACGCCCTCTCCGACGACCCGCGCATCCAAGCCGTCATCATCGCGTTCGGTTTCGGCGGACTGCTCGAAGCGCTCGCCGGCTTCGGCGCACCGGTCGCCATCACGGGCGTCATGCTCATGGCCGCCGGCTTCTCGCCGATGCGTGCGGCCGTCATCGTGCTGCTGGCCAACACCGCGCCCGTCGCGTTCGGCGCGGTCGGCACGCCCATCGTCACCGCCGGGGCCCTCACGGGCATCGACTACCGGCACATCGGCGCCATCGTCGGCCACCAGACGCCCCTGATCGCGGTCTTCGTCCCGCTCATCATCGTGCTGCTCGCCGACGGGTGGCGCGGCATCCGCGAGACCTGGCCCGCGACGGTCGTCTTCGGTGTCGTGTTCGCGATCGCCCAGTGGGTCAGCGCGACGTGGATCTCGGTGGAGCTCACCGACATCGTCGCCTCGCTCGCCGGCATCCTCGCCGCCGTCATCCTCCTGCGCTTCTGGCAGCCGCGCGGCACCGAGGCCGCCCGTGAACGTCTGCTCACCAACGCCGCCGTCGACCTGCTCGCCAGCGAGAAGGCGGCCACCGGCAGCATCCGCACCCGTCGGGCCGGGTCGCGCGCGGCCCGTGCCGGGTCGGCCACGGGCACGTCCTCGGCATCCGCGTCGACGCGCACCGCCACCGGCCCCGTTGCGACCACCGGCGCCGTCCCGGTATCGGACGTCCCGCTCGACGCGCGGACGGTCTTCCTCGCGACCTTCCCGTACCTGCTCGTCATCGTCGTCTTCTCGCTCGCCAAGCTCGTCCCCGACCTCAAGGCGGCCCTCGGCGCGACCGACGTGAAGATCCCCTGGCCGGGCCTGAACGGCCACATCCTCACCTCGAGCGGTGCCGCATCCGGGGCGACGGTGTACACGCTGCCGTGGCTGTCGTCGGCAGGCAGCCTGCTCGTGATCTGCGGCGTCGTCGTGGCGCTCGTCTACCGTCTGCCGCTGCAGGACGCCGCCCGAACGTGGTGGCAGACGCTCGTGAAGCTGCGCTTCTCGCTGCTCACGGTCGGATCGGTGCTGGCCCTCGCCTACCTCATGAACATCTCCGGACAGACGCTGACGATCGGCGCGTTCATCGCCGGCACCGGAGCCCTGTTCGCCTTCCTCTCGCCGATCCTCGGCTGGTTCGGCACGGCGGTGACCGGTTCGGACACGAGCGCCAACGCGCTGTTCGCCACGCTGCAGCAGAGCGCCGCGCTCAAGGCCGGCCTCGACCCGGCGCTGCTCGTCGCGGCCAACACCTCCGGCGGTGTCATCGGCAAGATGATCAGCCCGCAGAACCTCGCCATCGCCGCCACCGCCGTGGGCCTGGTCGGCCAAGAGTCGGCGATCCTCCGCCGCGTCATCTGGTGGAGCATCGGCATGCTCGCCGCCATGTGTCTGCTCGTCGGTCTGCAGTCCTCCGTCCTCTCGTGGATGCTGCCCTGATCCGGCCCGCGTCAACACACACCGTCGTCCCCACCTGAAAGGCCCGCCATGTCACCCGTGAAGCGTCAGCTGCCCAAGCCCGCCGAGCTCCTGGAGCTCATGCAGTTCAAGAAGCCCGAGCTCGACGGCCGCAAGCGTCGTCTCGAGGGCGCCCTCACGATCGCCGACCTGCGCACGATCGCCAAGCGTCGTACGCCGAAGGCCGCCTTCGACTACACCGACGGCGCCGCCGAGGGCGAGCTGTCGCTGGCGCGCGCCCGCCAGGCGTTCCAGGACGTCGAGTTCCACCCCGACATCCTGCGCCCCGCCGCCGAGGTCGACATGTCGACGGAGATCCTCGGTGGCCCCTCGGCGCTGCCCTTCGGCATCGCGCCCACCGGCTTCACCCGGCTGATGCAGACCGAGGGCGAGACGGCGGGGGCGGGAGCCGCCGGTGCCGCCGGCATCCCGTTCACCCTCTCGACCCTCGGCACCACCTCGATCGAAGACGTCAAGGCCGCCAACCCGCACGGGCGCAACTGGTTCCAGCTGTACGTCATGCGCGACCGCGAGATCTCGTACGGTCTCGTCCGCCGGGCGGCGGCCGCGGGCTTCGACACGCTGCAGTTCACCGTCGACACCCCCGTCGCGGGCGCGCGCCTGCGCGACAAGCGCAACGGCTTCTCGATCCCCCCGCAGCTGACCGTCGGCACCATCATCAACGCGATCCCCCGGCCCTGGTGGTGGATCGACTTCCTCACCACCCCCAAGCTCGAGTTCGCGTCGCTGTCGACGACCGGCGGCACGGTGGGCGAGCTGCTGAACTCCGCGATGGACCCGACGATCAGCTACGACGACCTCGACGTCATCCGCAGCCTCTGGCCCGGCAAGATCGTCGTGAAGGGCGTGCAGAACGTCGAGGACTCCAAGCGCCTCATCGATCGCGGCGTCGACGGCATCATCCTCTCCAACCACGGGGGGCGTCAGCTCGACCGCGCCCCGATTCCGTTCCACCTGCTGCCGGAGGTCGTGCGCGAAGTCGGCAAGGATGCCACGGTCATGATCGACACCGGCATCATGAACGGCGCCGACATCGTCGCCGCGGTCGCGCTCGGCGCGAAGTTCACGCTCATCGGCCGCGCCTACCTCTACGGCCTGATGGCGGGCGGACGTCAGGGCGTCGACCGCACGATCGAGATCCTCCGCACCGAGATCGAGCGCACCATGAAGCTCCTGGGCGTGTCGACCCTCGCCGAACTCGAGCCGCGGCACGTGACGCAGCTCGAGCGCCTCGTGCCGCGGGCCGCGAACGGGGGCGTGCTGACCTCGGCATCTCGTTGACGCGGAGCGACCGGGTGTCGCCCCGCCGCGGGCGGGGGTAGCGTCGAGGGCGCAGCACCGTCGCGAAGGAGCGGAACGTGGGCCGGATCATCCTCTCCATGTCGCACTCGCTCGACGGCTACATCACGGATGCCGAGGGCCGCTTCGACTGGGGCGTGCCCGACGAGCACATCTTCCGTGCCGCCCTCGAGGAGGTGCGTGGTCTCAGCGCCCACTTCCTGGGCCGGCGCCTTTACGAGACGATGCGGTACTGGGAGGATCCGGAGGTCGCACCCACCCTCGATCCGCTCGAGCGCGAGTTCGCCGAGGTCTGGAACGAGCTGCCGAAGATCGTCGTCTCGTCGACGCTGGATGCCGCGCCCGGGCAGAACACGACGTTGCTGCAGGGCGATCTCGTGGAGGAGATCGCGCGCCTGCGCGACGACGACGAGGTCGGGGAGATCGCGATCGGGGGTGCGACACTGGCGGCCGCGGTGGCCGCAGCCGGACTCGTGGACGAGTATCGGAGCGTCGTGTACCCGATCCTGCTCGGCGGGGGCACCCCGTTCTATCCGCGGGGCGTCGGTCCGACGAGCCTCGAACTCGTCTCGAGCCGCCGGTGGGCCCGCGGCATCCAGGCGTTGCGCTACCGCGTGGTGCGGCCCCCGCGCTGAGCGCGTGCGGTGGGCGGGGGCTTGCAGGCGTGCCGACCGCCGGCGGGAGCGGCGGCATGCGGCGGCGGCATCCGAAGTGCAAGGGATGCCGGGCGACACGCCGGTGCGACGCGCGCCCGGGCGGCGTGTCCCCGCGGCCGCCTTGCAGTTCGGGCCGGGGTGCTGGGGGAGGTAGCCATGGCCTGGGGTGCCCGCGGGGCGGTGTGGGGTGGCCCGGATCGGCGCGCGGCGCGCCGGGGGCGTGCGTGCCCGGGCGACGCCCACACCCCCGGCATCCGAAGTGCAAGGGATGCCGGGCGACACGCCGGTGCGACGCGCGCCCGGGCGGCGTGTCCCCGCGGCCGCCTTGCAGTTCGGGCTATGGGTGGGATGCAGCAGGCGAGCGAAGTCCTGGCCCGGCGGCGGCCGGCGTGCGAGCAGGTCGAAAGTAAGCTCGACGCGTGAGCAGATGGCGGCCGTCCCCCGCGCGATGGACACACCACGCGGCATCCGAGACGCCCCGCTTCTCACCGAGCGTCGAGTCCCGCGCCACCCGCTGGTCGCTGGGATCCGCGCTCGTTGCCGCCGCCACCACCGTGCTCGTCATGGGCGGGGCGCGGATGCCGCTCGGCGGCGGCGAGTCCGTCGGCAGCCTTGCGGCGCTGCTCGCGGCGATCGCGGCCGGTCCGGCGTTCGCCGTCTCGTTCGCGCTCGAACGGCGCCGTGGATATCTCGCCTGGCGCAACAGCCTGCCGCGCGCCAAACGGGCAACCGATCTGATCGCCCTGTCTGCGGCGATGATGATGCTGGCGGCGTTGGTCGTCGTGGCCGTCGCGGAGCTGTTCCAGCTGGGTTTCCGAGGCCTCACGATCGACCCGTTCGGTGCCGCGGCGCTGGTCGCCGCCGCCGTCGGCACGATGACCTACGTCGCGTCGGTCTCGGGGGCACGTGTCACCTCCACGGGCGTGGCCTCGCTCGCCACCCTCGTGCTGTTCATCGGCACGCTGGCGAGCATGGTCAGCGCCTCACAGGGCGATTGGTGGAGGTTCCACTTCTCCGAACTGGGCAACGAGTCGGGCTACGCCGGCTACCAGTTCAACCTCTCGCTCATCACGACCGGCGCCGTCATCACCGCGCTCGCCAACTTCGTCGCCCACGATCTCGAGGTCGGACTCCGCGCGCATGTCGAGACCGCGCAGCGGCGTGCACGGCTGTTCGCCTGGCTGCTCGCCGTGATCGGCCTGTGTTTGATGGTGGCCGGGTTCGTCCCGGACGCCGTCGCTTTCCCTGTGCACGTGGGCGCGGCATCCGGAATGGTCGTCGTCTTCGGCGTGCTCGTCGGATGCCTGCTGACGCTCGTCCCCGGAATCGGCCGCGACATCGCGGTCTTCTCGGTGCTGGTGGTCGCGGGCATCCTCGTCGCCGTCGCCCTCTGGGTACCCGTCGACTACTACAACCTCACCGGGTCGGAGTTCATCATCGCCGGCCTGTTGTTCGCGTGGCTCATGCTCTTCGTGCGCCAGGCGAGGGCGTACGCGGATGCCGCCGCGCCGGCACCTCCCGTTCCCGCGGCAGCGGCTCCGGCCGCCGCGTGAGCGCAGGTGCACCAACTAGCGTGAAGGGGACGAAAGGGTGCGGATGCGTGCAGTGGTGATGGATGCCGTGGGCGAGCCATTGGAGGTGCGCGAGGTCGACGACCCGGTCGCGCCCGTCGGCGGCGTGGTCGTGGAGGTGCGGGCGACCGGCCTGTGCCGCAGCGACTGGCACGCGTGGGTGGGCCACGACGACATCGCCGTACCGCATGTTCCGGGGCATGAGCTCGCCGGAGTGATCGTCGAGACCGGAGCGGGCGTCCAGCGGTTCGCCGTCGGCGACCGGGTGACCGTGCCGTTCGTCTGCGGGTGCGGCACCTGCGAGTGGTGCCGCGCGGGCGACGCGCAGGTGTGCCCCGACCAGCAGCAGCCCGGTTTCACGCACTGGGGCTCGTTCGCCGAGCGCGTCGCGCTGCACGCCGCCGACACCAACCTCGTGCGCATTCCCGACGACGTCTCCTTCGCCGCCGCCGCCTCCCTCGGGTGTCGCTTCGCCACCGCTTTCCGCGCACTCACCGGACGTGCGCGCGTGCAGCCGGGCGAGTGGGTCGTGGTCGTCGGCGCCGGCGGTGTGGGACTCAGCGTCGTCATGATCGCCCGCGCGCTCGGTGCGCACGTGGTGGCCGTCGATCGCAACCGGGCCGCGCTGGACGCGGCATCCGCGCTCGACGCCGATGCCGTCGTCGTCGCCGACGGGGCGGAGGTGCCCGACGCCGTGCGCCGGATCACCGGGGGAGGCGCGCACGTCTCGATCGACGCGGTGGGCGCGGAGCAGACGGCGGCCGACGCCGTGCTGAGCCTGCGTCGCCGCGGCCGCCACGTGCAGGTCGGGCTGCTTCCGTCGGAGACGGGGTTGTCGGCAATGCCGATGGCCCGCGTGATCGCGTGGGAACTCGACGTGCTCGGCAGCCACGGCATGGCCGCCGTCGACTATCCGGCGATGCTCGAGCTCATCGCCGAGGGACGCCTGCGTCCGCAGGAACTCATCGAGCGCACGATCTCGCTCGCCGAGGCCGCGGCGCTACTGCCCACCTTCGACCGTGCCACGCTTGCCGGTATGACGATGATCGATCCGGGAGTTCTCGCATGAGCGGGACGAAGCGCACCGAGCCGACCTTCCAGCGCAACGCCCTGGCGCCGGCCTTGCTTGCCGCCGCCGTGCTGTTCCTCGCGCCCGTGCTGCTGACGGCGGGCTGGGGGATCGTGGTGCTCTTCGTCGTCGCGATCCTGGCGCTGATCGTCGGCTGGTTCGCCGTGCAGGCGCGTCAATGGGTGTGGGCGGCGGTGTTCGCCGTGATCGCGGTGGCCTGGAACCCCGTCATCCCGTTCGGGTTCGACGGCTTGGTCTGGTCGCTCGTGCAGCCGGCCGCCGCCATCGTGTTCCTCGTCGCGGGCGCGATGATCAAGACCCCGCGGGACTGAGCGCCTCGGCATCCTGCCGCTGCTGGCGCCGGCCCTCTCGGGTGGAGTTACTCCGGCCGTGCGTTCATAACTCCGGAAATCTCGGGCTGTCTGCCGGTTCAGCGCCCCTCCGGGGCTCGCCGTCGCCAAAACTCCGGAGTTGTACACGGATAGATTGACGGGTCTCTTGACACCGACCTCGCGTTCCACAAGCGTTGGCACCGCATGACAGGCTCCGGCAACTGGGTCGATCCCGCGAAGCGGCACCTCCACGGTCCGGGCGCAGCAGCGTTCGGCGCGGACGCACCGAGCTGAGCTCCCGCGGGACGCGTCCACGTCACCCCCGCGGCGGGGCGGCGCTCGTCACGACGGCTGCGGTGCGTCCTCGCGGGTCACGGCAAGCTTCTCGGCCTCCTGTCGTTGCTGCTCCGCGGCGGTGAACGGCGACGTATCGGGCTCGCCACGATAGCGCACCGTCTGCACGACGAAGATCGCGACGCCCAGCAGCACGACGGCGAACGAGGCCCAGATGTTCGCCGGGATGCCGAGGGGCGCATCGCTCGTGGGATCGATGCGGATCGCCTCCAGCCAGCTGCGGCCCAGCCCGTACCAGATGAAGTACGACGCGATGCTGCGGCCCCAGCCGAGACGCACTCTGCGCTCGAGGACGATGATCAGCGCGGCACCGACGAGGTTCCAGATCATCTCGTAGAGGAACAGCGGATGGAACAGCGTGCCCGGCGCGACGCCGGCGGGGAACATCGGCGCGTCGGGGGAGATCTCCAGGCCCCACGGGAGGGTCGTCGGCAGCCCGAACAGTTCCTGATTAAAGTAGTTGCCGAGTCGTCCGATGGCCTGCGCGACCAGCAGGGCCGGCGCGAGCGCGTCGGCGAAGGCGAAGAAGCGGATGCCGGCGCGCCGCGTGGCGATGTAGATGCCGATCGCGCCGCCGATCATCGAGCCGTAGATCGCGTTGCCGCCGTCCCAGATGGCGACGACCGCCCACGGGTTGTCGCCGGGCGCGAAGTAGTCGCCCATGTGCGTGAGCACGTGGTAGATCCGCGCCGCGATGATGCCCAGCGGCACCGTCCACAGCGCGACATCGATCACGGTTCCCGCCGGCACTCCGCGCGCCCGCAGCCGTCGTTCGGTGATGATGACGGCGGCGATGATTCCCGCGATGATGCACAGCGCGTAGACGTGGATCGTCAGCGGGCCGATGTGAAAGCTGGACCAGCTGAGGTCGGGGCTCGGGATGCTCAGGCGCACGCCCGCCATTATATGCCTGCCGGGTATGAGTTGGCCCGGGGGGGCTCGGGGTTCCGTTCCGCGGTGACCGAACTGCAAGGCGTCGACCGCAACAGGCGGGGTCAGGCCCGGATGCTGCGGCGTGTCGCTCGGCATCCCTTGCAGTTCGGGTCGGGAATGGGCGTTCCACTGACGCGCGGGGGGCGCGGGGGGAGCGGCGCGATCAGTCGGCGCGGGCGGGCGGCGTCGCTGTTTCCTGCTGGGGCTGCCGGGATCGGCGTATCTCTATCAGGGAGAGGAGCTCGGCCTGCACGAGGTGGCGGAGATCCCCGCCGACCAGCGGCAGGACCCGACCTTCTTCCGCACCCACTAGGAGCAGTACGGACGTGACGGATGCCGCGTGCCGCTGACGTGGACCCGCGAGGGCTCCTCGTTCGGTTTCGGTTCGGGGGGTGCGCACCTGCCGCAGCCGTCGTGGTTCGCGGACGCGTCGGTCGAGGCGGAGGAGAGCGACCCGGCATCCACCCTCTCGCTCTACCGCCGGGCCCTCGCCCTGCGGCGCGTTGTGCTGTCGAGTGCACCGGTCGACGGCGAGACCGTGCCTGGGGAGACGACAGTCTGGATCACGGGGGACTGATCCGGCCGGTCGCGTTGCGGGTGTGGGCGGGTGCCGAACTGCAAGGGATCGCCGTCGACACGCGGGGGTGGGTGAGGGATGCCGCGGCGTGTCGCCCGGCATCCCTTGCTGTTCGGGCGGGGACGGCGCGAGCGACCCGATCGATGTGTTCAACTGGAGCGTGGCGTTGACCGAGAGCGGCGACTGAGCCGATGAACTCCAGGGCGGGGAGGAGTGCGGCCGCATCGGTTCTTGCCGTCGCGGTCATCCAGGTCGTCGTTTTCGCGATCACGACCGCGGTCTGGGTCGGGAGCACGGTCTTCGCCGGGGGCGCATGCGCGCCCCGCTGCGACTGGTCGGGCGCCGACCTCGCGGGCGCCGTCTACTACCTCGTCGCCGTCGTGATGTTTGTCGGCACCGCAGCGGCGGCTCTCTTCGCGTGGCGGACGGAGAGGGATCTCACCTGGGTTCCGCTCGCCGCCAGCGCGGGCATCGTGGCGGGGCTGCTGATTGCGCTCAGACTCTTCCAGGCGGCGATGGGATCTTAAGCGTCAGCGGGGTCGGCGACTCAGCAGGGGGCCGAGGGGGATCTCCAACAGCAGGACGAGCAACCAGAGAGCGCCGTACTGCGGAAACAGCAGCACGAGCGCGAGCGCGAGCGCCATCAAGATCGTGCCGATCCAGTGCGTCAGCGGCGGTGCGGGTGCGCGGTCGCTCAGTCCCGCCCGCTGCAGCGCCACCGCCTGTACGCGCAGGATCACTCCGCCCACCAGCATCGTTCCGACGTAGGCGCCCAGCCCGACCCGGTCTGTGCCCGGTCCGGCGAGATCGAGCGCCGTCGCGACCGGCAGGAAGACGATCGTCGCGAGCCAGAGGGTCTGCAGGCGGCCGACCAGGCGGTTGTAGCCGCGCGCATGCACGAACATCACGTGGTTCGCGCGCCAGAAGGCCGCGATCACCACGAAGCTCAGCGCCGCAGAGATCATCCCGGTCACGTTGTCGGCGAAGAAGGCCGACGCCGACTCGGCATCCATCGCCTTATCCACCAGGGGCAGCACGACGAGAGTGATCGCGATCGCGACGACGGCGTCGCTGAATGCGACGAGTCGGTCGAGGGCCTTCTCGCCCTGAACCGCGTTTCGCGCGCCGTCGTCGATCTGGTCTTCGGACATGGCGTCAGGCTAGCGGGGCAGCGCGGCTGTGGAGAACTTCCGGGGCCGACTCACGCGGATGGCTAGGATGCCGGGGTGACAGCCGCCCGCCTCGTTTCCCGTGCCGCATTCTCCCTCCTCGTCGCTGCCGGAGCCCTCGCGTTCGCGGGATGCGCTGCCGGGAGCGGCTCAGCGGCGAGCCCGTCGATCTCCGCGTCCGGAGCCGTCGGCGCCGGCACGGGCGCGCCGTCGGACGGGGCGACCGATCCCGGTGCCGGGGGCAGCGACGGCGGCGAGAACGCCGGAGGCGGCAGCGCTCCGTCTGCACCCACCATGGCGCTCGCCGACGTGCTTGACCGCTACCCCGACTGCGCCGCCATGGGCTCTGTGCTCGGTTCGGCGATCGACGGACTCGAACTCGGCGACCAGAGCAACGAAGACGGCACCGTGCAGTGCAACTGGATGTCGACGACCGGCGACTACGTGAACACCGTTCTGCTCACGGTGACGACCAACAACGGAGCCGGCGATGTGCCCAAGAAGGAGGACATCGCCGCCATCGGGTCGGAATACATCGCGGATGCGGCCGTCGAGGCTCGGGGCGGCATCGCCTACGGCACGAAGTCCACGGGAGACCTCCGCATCTACGGCACGCTCGTCGACGTACCGGGAGTGGGGGTCTCGATCAGCTCGGGCGCGCTCAACGAAGACCCGCGCATCTTCGGCGCCCCGGCCGTCGCCGCAGCCAAGCAGCTCCTCGGCATCGCGGGCTGACCCGCCTCGACGTCGACCCTCGCCCGCTCCGCTGCTCGCCGGGCTCGCGCTCAGCCGCGTCCGATAAAATCCCTCGTGCCCGAAACGCCTGCAGACACCGAGATCACGCCCGACCCGGACGATGCGGCGACCCCGGCCCTGGCTCCGGCCCCCATCGCGATCGACCCCCACGAGCTGGAGATCGCGCTGCGCGTCATCGACGCGGCATCCCTCCTCGATCGCGACGACCCCACCTACATCGCCCTGCGCCGCCAGACCGGCAAGATGTACAAGGACGTCAAGCGCATGTCGCGCAAGGAGAAGCGTCAGCGCATCGCCGACGCCGACCGTGCGGTCGTCGCCGCCACCGCGACGGGTGCACCGGACCGCATCGACGACGAGACCCGCGGCATCCCGCTCGCGGCCCGCACCGCGGCCCCGACCGCGGGCGAGCTCATCAAGCCCCGCGCCTGCTATATCTGCAAAGAGCAGTACACGATCGTCGACGCGTTCTACCACCAGCTGTGCCCCGACTGCGCGGCGATGAGCCACGCCAAGCGCGACGCCCGCACCGACCTCACCGGCCGTCGTGCCCTGCTCACGGGAGGCCGCGCGAAGATCGGCATGTACATCGCGCTGCGGCTGCTGCGCGACGGCGCCCACACGACCATCACGACCCGCTTCCCGCGCGACGCCGTCCGCCGCTTCTCGGCACTGCCCGACAGCGGCGACTGGATCCACCGACTCAAGATCGTCGGCATCGACCTGCGCGACCCCGCCCAGGTCATCGGCCTCGCGGATGCCGTCGCCGCCGACGGGCCGCTGGACATCCTCATCAACAACGCGGCGCAGACCGTGCGTCGCTCCGCCGGGGCGTACAAGCCGCTCGTGGACGCCGAGCTCGCGCCGCTGCCGCAGGGACCGCTGCCCGAATTGCTGACCTTCGGCCACACCAACGACGCCCACCCGCTCGCGCTGGCCCAGTCGGTGTCGAGCCATCCCATCCTCGCCGCCGCCGCTCGCACGGCGGAAGAGCTCACCGCCGAGGCGATGGCCGCCGGGTCGTCGTCGCTCGAGCGTCTCGCGGCGGGCACCGCGATCGACGCCGGCGGCCTCATCCCCGACGAGAACCACATCAACAGCTGGACGCAGTCGGTCGAGCAGGTCGAGCCGCTGGAGATGCTCGAGGTGCAGCTGGCGAACATGACCGCGCCGTTCCTGCTCGTCTCGCGTCTGCGTCCCGCGATGGCGGCGTCACCGGCGCGGCGAAAGTACGTCGTGAACGTCTCGGCGATGGAGGGCGTGTTCGGCCGCGGCTACAAGGGTCCCGGTCACCCGCACACCAACATGGCGAAGGCGGCCCTCAACATGCTCACGCGCACGAGCGCGCGCGAGATGTTCGAGACCGACGGCATCCTCATGACGGCCGTCGACACGGGGTGGATCACCGACGAGCGCCCGCACTACACGAAGGTGCGGCTCGCCGAGGAGGGCTTCCACGCCCCGCTCGACCTCGTGGACGGCGCCGCGCGCGTGTACGACCCGATCGTCCGCGGTGAGGCGGGCGAAGACCTCTTCGGCATCTTCCTCAAGGACTACCGCAAGAGCTCATGGTGAGCCGGTCGGCTTCCGTCGGAGGCGCTCAGGCCTCCGGCAGGAAGTAGGCCGCCGCGAGGGGTGCGACCTCGAGAGCGGATGCCGCGGCGCGGTCGACCCAGCGCAGCTCCTCGATCTCGGCATCCGTCACCGGCTGCTGGTCGCCGATGTCGACGCGGAAGACGTCCGCCACGACCGCGAAGCCCGGCTCGTTGGCGGCGGGGGCGGTGAACTCGCCGAGCGGCGTGAGGTCTGTCGGTTGCAGGCGCAGCCCCACCTCTTCGGCGAGCTCGCGGAGGAGCGTCTGTGCGGCATCCTCACCCGCCTCCGGCTTGCCGCCGGGCTGCATGAACGCGGTCGTCCCCGCCTTGCGCACGAGCAGCAGCCGTCCGTCGACGTCGGTGATCACGGCGGCGGAGACACGGATCGAGCGAGCCGGATCGGTCGTGGGGATCGGCGGAGGCGTCGAGGTCACCCTCGCACGCTAACACTCCGGCGCCCCGGCCCCTGTTCGAGCGCCGCCGCACACGGTTGACTGGGCACATGAAGCTTCTGCTGACCTCGGGCGGCGTGACCAACGACAGCATCCGCACCGCGCTCGAAGACATGCTCGGCACACCCATCGCGGACAGTTCTGCGTTGTTCGTGCCGACGGCGCAGTGGGGCCAGCCGATGTGCTCGCCCGAGACGGTGTGGCGCTCCACGGCGGGCCGGTGGCCGGGCGGCATCCACAGTCCGGTCGAGCTCGGCTGGCGCTCCGTGGGGGTGCTCGAGCTCACCGCCCTGCCGACGATCGCGCCGGAGCGATGGATGCCGTGGGTGCGCGAGGCCGATGCGCTTCTCGTCGACGGCGGCGAAGCGGTGTATCTGGCCGAGTGGATCCGCCGGTCGGGTCTGGCCGATCTGATCCCCGAGCTGCACGACACCGTGTGGGTCGGCATCAGCGCGGGCAGCATGGCCCTGACGCCGCGCGTGGGGCCGGAGTTCGTGGACCGGCATCCGGGTGGCACCGACCAGACGCTGGGGCTGGTCGACTTCTCGATCTTCCCGCATCTGGACTACCCGGGCTGGACCGGAAACACGACCGCCGCGGCCCACCGGTGGGCGGAGGGCATCCGCGGCCGTGCCTACGCGATCGACGACCAGACGGCGATCCGTGTCGTCGACGGCGTGGTCGACGTGATCTCCGAGGGCCACTGGGAGCTGCTCAACGGGTGAGCCTGCCGCCGGGCGCTCCGACGCCTCAGACCGTCAGCATCACCTTCAGTGCCTCGCGCGAATCCATCGCCGCATAGGCGGCGGGGGCGTCGGCGAGCGGCATGATGCGATCGAACACGCGGCCGGGCTCGATCGTGCCGTCGAGCACGAGGGGGATCGCGTCGTCGAGGTAGGCGCGCACCGGGGCGACGCCGCCGGTCAGGGTGATGTTCTTGCCGAACAGCGAGGCGAAGCCCACGGGGGCGTTCTCGTACTGGGGCACGCCGACCCGCGAGATGACTCCGCCGGGGCGCACGACGCCGTAGGACTGCTCATACGCGGGCATGTGCCCGACCGCCTCGATCACCACATGGCTGCCCAGCCCGTCGGTGAGATCCATCACCCGGGCGACACCCTCGGCGCCGCGCTCGGCGACGACGTCGGTGGCGCCGAACTCGACGCCCAGGTCGGTGCGGTCGGTGTGGCGGCCCATCAGGATGATGCGCTCCGCGCCGAGGGTGCGGGCGGCGAGTACGGCCGACAGTCCGACGGCGCCGTCGCCGACGACCGTGACGGTCTGGCCGGGGCGCACACGGGCGAGGTGCGCGGCGTGGTAGCCCGTCAGATACACGTCCGACAGTGTCAGCAGCGACGCCAGCAGAGAATCGGATGCCGCGTCGGGGTCGACGTCGGGGACGACCACGAGCGTGCCGTCAGCCTGGGGGATGAGGGCCCGCTCGGCCTGCAGGCCGCCGACCCGCCCGTTGCCGTAGAAGCCGCCGTGCTGGCAGGAGGTCTGGAACCCTTCGCGACAGAAGACGCACGTGTTGTCGGAGTAGACGAAGGGCACGACGACGAAGTCACCGGGGCGCACCGTGGTGACGTCGGCGCCGGTCTCCTCGACGACGGCGATGAGCTCGTGCCCCATCCGCCGTCCCGTCGAACTCTCGGCCATCGAGTGATACGGGTGCAGGTCCGAGCCGCAGACGCACGCGCGGACGATGCGCACCACGGCATCGGTCGGCTGCTGGATGACGGGATCGGGGACGTTCTCGACGCGGACGTCTCCCGCGCCGTACATGACGGTTGCTCGCATGAGTACATTTCACGCCATCCGGGGTGCCCTTTCTATTATCCCGCGCGCAGGGGGACTTGCCGCAAGGCCCCCTGCGTGAGGCAGAATCGCAGGTCGCGTCGGCTTTTCGGCGCCAGAGGGGGAGTGGGATGCCGAGCGAAAAGTCTCAGGAAAGCGTGTTCGATCTTCCATCGCGGCTTCGGCGGAAGGCCGACCCCGCGCTCATCGACCGCGACGAACGACAGTTCGCGGCGATTGCGAGCGTGCTGGCCGCCGAGGTCGAGCGCACCCAGACGCGGCTGGTCGCGCTCCGGCACGAAGCCGTTAGCGGAGGCCAGCGCGCACTCGAACGCGATCTGGAGGTGCGGAGCCTGTCGGCGCGGTTGCGCATCCTTCGCCGGTTCGGCCTCGACGCGTGCATCGGTCGCATGGTCGACGAGGAGGGCATCGTCACCTACATCGGACGCTTCGGCCTCGCGGATGCCGCGGAGGAGCGGCTGCTGATGGACTGGCGGGCCCCGGCATCCGCGCCGTTCTTCGCCGCGACGGCGGCGCATCCGCTCGGGCTCACCAGTCGACGCCGGTATCGGTGGCGCGAGGGGCGCGTCGTGGACTACTGGGACGAGGTTTTCGCCGACGACGGCATCGATCACCGCGCGGCCCTCGACGACCAGTCCGCCTTCATCGCCAGTCTCGGCGAGAGCCGGTCGCCGAAGATGCGCGACGTGCTGGCGACGATCCAGTCCGATCAGGACGCCATCATCCGCGCCGATTCCCGGGGCGCGCTCGTCGTCGACGGCGGCCCCGGAACCGGCAAGACCGTCGTGGCGCTGCACCGCGCGGCGTATCTGCTGTACGCCGATGCGCGTGTGCAGTCGGGGGGCGGCGGACTGCTGTTCGTCGGACCGCACCGCCCCTATGTCGACTACGTCGACGACGTGCTGCCGAGCCTCGGCGAGGACGGCGCACTGGTCTGCGCGGTGAACGACCTCGTCGACGGCGGCGATGTGGGGGAGGAGGACGATCCGGAGGTTCGCCGTCTGCTCGGCGACGGCCGTGTCGTGGACGCCGTCGGAGCCGCCGTGCGTCTCTGGCAGCGCCCGCCGCGGCGACGCACGCCGATCGAGACCGCATGGGGCACCGTCGTGCTGGGCCCCGCGGAGTGGTCGGAGGTGTTCGCCGACGCCGACGGCCTGCCGCACAATGCGCTTCGTGTGCGCGCGTGGGAGCGTCTGCTCGACGTTCTGGAAGACCATGTCGACGACGAGCTGCGCGACGGCGGAGGAGGCGGCGACGGGTGGGGCGAGGGCTGGGGAGAGGCGTCCCGTTCCTCGCCCCGCTCCGGTGACGACTTCGACGCCTACGGGGCGGGCTGGGACGCGGACGAGTCGACGCGCGAGACGCTCGAGAACGACGAGGAGCTGCAGGCGCTCTTCGACCGGGCCTGGCCGCTGTTGGATCCCGATGCGCTGCTGCGCGGTCTGCTCACGACGGGAGAGATGCTGCGGCGCTGCGCGCCGTGGCTGAGCGCTGTCGAGGTCGACGTGCTCATCACGCGCGGCGCTCCGACGCGATGGACCGACGTCGACCTGCCCCTGCTGGACGCTGCGCGCCGCAGCGTGGGCGACCCGCACAGCGAGGTGCGTGCGCGCCGAGACCGACGCGCGGCCGCCGAGGAGCATCGGGTGATGTCGGACGTCGTCAGCGACCTCATCGCCGCCGACGATGGCGACCTGCGCCTCATGTCGATGCTGCGCGGTCAGGACCTGCGCCGCACGCTCGCGCAGCCCACGGCATCCGATCGCGAGCCGTTCGCCGGGCCGTTCGCGCATCTCGTGATCGATGAGGCGCAGGAGCTCACCGACGCGCAATGGCGGATGCTGCTGCAGCGGTGCCCCTCGCGCAGCCTGACGATCGTCGGGGATCGAGCGCAGGCGAGACGCGGGTTCGCCGAGAGCTGGGACGATCGACTCACGCGCGTCGGGATCGACCGCTCGCACGTGACGACGCTCACCGTCAACTACCGCACGCCGAGCGAGGTGATGGATGTCGCGGGTCCGGTGATCCGCGCCACGCTGCCCGACGCCAACGTCCCCGCGTCGATCCGCAGCACGGGAGTCCCGGTGAGCTACGGCTCGCGCCGCGACCTCGACGCGATCGTCGACGCCTGGGAACGCGAGAGCGCCGACGGCACAGCGGTGGTGATCGGCGCGCCCGCCTTCGTGCCGCGCCCGCGCGTGGCCGCGCTCGATGCGCAGCGGGTGAAGGGGCTCGAGTTCGACCTGGTCGTGCTCGTCGACCCCGACCGGTTCGGCGATGGCGTCTCGGGCGCCGTCGACCGCTACGTCGCGATGACCCGGGCGACCCAGCGCCTCGTCGTGCTCTCGTAGGGCGGGGTGCCGCGGAGCTCCCGTCGGCGCCCTGCTCAGCCGGCGCGGCGCACGCGCAGCGCGAGGAAGAGCGCAGCGCACAGCGTCGTCAGCCCCGCCGCGAGAAGGAGGACGGCCGTCCAGCCGGCGCTCGCGAACAGGTGTGTGGATGCCGCGCCCGACACCGTGCTGCCGAGGTAATAGGTCAGCAGGTAGGCGCTCGATGCCCGCGAGGTGCTGCGCCCCACCGCCTGAGCGCGCGCGACGACCCACCCGCTGAGGATCGAGTGCGTTCCGAGAAAGGCCGCCGTCAGAAGTCCGAGACCCGCGAACACCGCGATGACGTTCGGCCAGAACACCAGGCCGATCGCGGCGAGCATCGCGAGCGCGCCCAGCAGCGAGGTGACCGCGCGGCCGAGGCGTCTCGAGATCCGGTGGAACAGGCCCGGCGCGAGGATGCCGAGGGGGTAGGCGAAGTAGACGAACACCTCTGCCGCGCCGAGTGAGAACGGGGGCCCGTCCAGCCGGAACGGCACCGCGTTGTACAACCCGACGAAGGTGGCCATCGCGAGCGCGCCCGCCACGCACACGGCGAGGATGACGGGGTCGCGAAGGGAGGCGACCGTGCCGCCGAGCAGGTCGCCGATCCGCAGCGGCAGCGGTGCCGCGCCGTCGCGGGGGAGCGCGAACCAGACCAGCACGCCGACGATGACGCTCAGCGCACCGAGCACGGTGCTCACGAGCTGCCAGCCGCCGAGGGCGGCCAGCGGCAGCGGCGCGAGGCGGCCCACGGCACCGCCGAGCGCCGTGCCGGAGATGTACAGCGCGTTGGCGCGCCCGTGGGCGTCGTCGCGGACGGCGTCCCGCAGGTACGCGAGCGCGACGGCCGGCAGCACCGCCAGTGCCAGGCCCCCCGCGGCGCGGAGGGCGAGGAACGCCTCCCACGTGGGTGCGAACGCGCACGCCACCGAGAGAACGCCGGCGACCACGAGCGATCCGCTCATCGCGGACACCCGCCCGATGCGGTCGGACAGCGGGGCCGACAGCAGCAGGCCGAGGAGCATGGCCGCCGTCGTCGCCGAGATCGCGAGTCCGCTGGCGCCGGCATCCACCCCGAACGACGCCGCGATCGACGGCAGCAGCGGTTGTGGGAAGTAGATGATCGCGAAGTTCGCGAGGCCGCCAGCGGCGAGCAGGCCCACGACGCGTCGGTAGGAGGCGGTGCCTGCGGCGATGCGCGCGATCGACCCGGTGGGGGTGCGATCGAGCAGGGTGACGGCCATGCGGACCATCGTCGTCCCGCGCACAGACGGGCCGGAAATGAAACGAAAGCCGCTTTTGATGCGTTCAGCGCATAATCGGTGTCATGGACGAGCAGACCCTCCGCATCTTCCTGTCGTTGGCCGAGACGCAGAACACGCGCGACACCGCCGCGGAACTGCGCGTCAACCAGTCGAACGTGTCACGCGCGCTCGCGCGACTCGAAGACGAGGTCGGGATGGTGCTGTTCGCCCGACACGGCAAACGGCTCGAGCTGAACGCGAACGGTCTCGCCTTCCGCGCCGACGCAGCTGGCGTCCTCGACGCGGTCGAGTCGGCCCGCCGTCACGCTGAGCTGATCGCCGACGAGGGGCGGCTGCTGCGCGTCGGGTTCCTGCACTCGGTGGCGCGGTGGATGGTGCCCGACGTCATCCAGCGCTTCCGCGCACTGCGACCCGATGTGCGGGTCTCGCTGCGTCAGGGCTTCGCCCGCGACCTCTACGGCTGGCTCGCCCTCGACACGATCGACGTCGCCTTGAGCACGGCACCGCTGGCGACCTCCGCGACCTCCGACGACATCGGATGGCAGCCGCTCGCCGAAGAGCCGCTGTGCATCGCCGTCCCCTCGGGCCATCCGCTCGCGGCGGCATCCGGCCCGGTCGATGTGCGGGCGTTGGCAGGGCGCGACTTCATCGGCTTCTCGCGCATCGCGGAGCTGCGGACGGCGGTCACCGGGATCTTGGATGAGGCCGACGTCGCCGTGAACGTCACGTTCGAAAGCAGCGAGATCGACACGATGCGCAGCCTCGTCGCCGGTGGCCTCGGGGTCTCGATCCTGCCGCGCACACCGGGCCGCGACGACCCGGGCGTCGTCTATCTCCCGCTGGAGCCGCAGCGCGTGCGTGCGATCGGCATCGCCTGGAGCACGACCGCCCAGGGTGCCCGCTACGCGAAGGAGCTCGTCGCCGCGCTGCGGGAGCGGTGAGGGGGTCGCGGGACAGGGCGTGGTGGTGCGCATCCGTGGTCGATACAGTTGGCGGCATGACGCCGGCGCGGAGGATTGTCGTCGTCGGCTTGAGTGCAGCGCTCGCGGTCGTGCTCAGCGGCTGCACGATGAACGAGCTCATCTGGGGTGCCGACGGTGCACACGTCATCGACACGACCCAGAGGCTGATCACGGCTGCGGCGGCGCGAGAGGCTGACGGGCTCGTCTGTGCGGGCTCCGACCCCGACCTCCGCGACCCGGCGGACTGGGAGGGGGCCACCGCTCAAGAGCCCGAGCGGCTCGTCGCCGCCCACTGGCCCGAGATGGCCCCTCATGATCCGACGTGGAGCATCAACCTCTCGCTCCCTGCGTCGCGCGTCATCGCGGGTGCGCAGTATCCGGGCGACGTCTTCTACCGGGAGGTCGACGGCGAGCTCTGTCTCGTCGACATCGCCTGGTGGACGGTGCAGTAGTCGCGGCGAGGCCCCACAGCCTCGGAATCGACGGGCGGACGAGATGACCGGTCAACGGGGCTGATTCGGACACACGGATGCCGCGGCATCCGCCAGAATCGTGGTGCCCGTGCGGCGCGCACCGGCGGGATCTCCGCTCGACCGCCCTCTCCCGAAGGACGTGACCCGATGACCGACAACTGGCTGCTCGCCCGACCCGAGGTCGACCTCGACGAGGTCCGCGCGCTCGCGCGGCGCGACTACGGCGTCGACGGCGAGCTCACCGAGCTGGGCAGTCAGCAGGACCGCAACTTCCTTGTGCGCGGCGCCGACGGAACGGGCATTCTCGTCAAGATCTTCCACCCGACGGTCGACGCGTTCGCCGTCGACCTGCACATCGCGGCTTCCGATCGCCTGCGCGCCGAGGGACTGCTCACCCCGGAGGTGCTGACGACGGCATCCGGCGCCCGCACGACGCAGATCGTCTGCGGCGACGGGGAGGTCTCTCGGGTGGCCGGCTTCCAGATCGTCGAGGGCGAGCCGCTGTCCGACATCACCGACGTCGACGGCGCCCAGGCCGAGGAGCTGGGCGAGCTGGTCGCCGAGGTCGCCGGCGTTCTCGCCGGAATGGATGCCGAGGACACCGACCGCAACCTGCAGTGGGAGCTCGGCAACGCCCTCGCCGTCGTCGAGCAGCTCATCGACGACCTCCCCGACGACCGTCGCGAGCAGTGCCTGGGGGCCGCCCGTCGCGCCGCCGCCGAGCTCGACGCCGTCGCGGCCCACCTTCCGCGCCAGGTGATCCACGGCGACCTCACCGCCGACAACGTCATGCGCGACCGGCGCGGGCGGCACTGGGTGATCGACCTCGGCGATGTCGCGACGTCGTGGCGTGCCGCCGAGCTGGCGATGCTGCTCGCCGACCTCATGGGTCGCACCGACGACCTCGCGATCGTCGGCCGCGCCGTCACGGGCTTCGATCAGCGCGCGCGCCTCGCGGATGCCGAGATCGAGGCGCTCTGGCCGCTGGTCGTGCTCCGCGGCGCCGTGCTCGCCGTCAGCGGCTGGAGCCAGTTGCGCATCGACCCGGGCAACGATTACGCGCGCGAGCGGGTCGAGCACGAGTGGCAGGTCTTCGCGCGGACGGCCCGGGTACCGTCCGCCGAGGTGACGGCGCAGCTGCGCCTGGCCACGGGCCGTCCGCACCGCGCGGGCCTCGCCTACCGTCCCGTCCTGGCACAGATGGATGCCGCGGCCGCCGTGGACCTCGGCATCCGCAGCGCGCAGCTCGATCGCGGCCGCTGGACGGTTCCCGGGATCGAGCAGGAGCTCGTCCGCGACGCGCTCGCCGCCGCCCCCATCGCGGTGCTGCGCTACGGCGAGAGCCGACTGAGCCGCGTGTCGACCGACACGACGCGGCCGGCTGCCACCCGTGCGCGGTGCGTCGAGCTGTGGACCCGTCCGGGTGCCGAGGTGGCCGCGCCGTTCGGCGGCATCCTGACCGTCGACACCGGCGCGGTCGAGGTGCGCGACGCCGGCGTCGTGATGCGGATCGAGGGTCTGGTCGTCGAGACGGCGCCGGAGCGCACCGTGCACCCCGGCGCCCCGCTCGGTCGCGTCGCCGAGCTCGAACCGGGACTCGGCCGCCTGCGCATCACCCGTCGTCTGCGTGAGGCCGCCGCCGACGCGGCA
Organism: Microbacterium sp. SCN 69-37; assembly: GCF_001724435.1. Taxonomy (NCBI): domain Bacteria; kingdom Bacillati; phylum Actinomycetota; class Actinomycetes; order Micrococcales; family Microbacteriaceae; genus Microbacterium; species Microbacterium sp. SCN 69-37. The sequence goes on along the minus strand of NZ_MEEL01000030.1, from coordinate 83,680 downwards.
TTCACGGATGCCGAGGGCGAAGCCGAGACCCCGGGCGCGGCAGATCCGTCGGCGATCCTGGGCACCGAACGCGTGGCCGATCCGGTGCGGGCGACGCGGCACGCCCGACGGGTGCGCGAGGAGGCGATCGGCGCCGCCGCCGAACGCTTCTACGCGGAGCCGCCGCAGATCGAGCGCGGCTGGGGCGCGCTCCTCATCGACACGCAGGGACGCGCCTACGTCGACCTCGTCAACAACGTGACCGCGATCGGACACGCTCATCCCGTCTTCGCCGACCGCATCGCCCGGCAACTGCACCTGCTGAACACCAACTCGCGCTTCCTCTACGACGCCTTCGCCGAGTTCACCGCGCGGCTCGTCGCGCACAGCCCCGACCCGTCGCTCGACACCGTCATCCCCGTCAACAGCGGGTCGGAGGCCGTGGACCTCGCCCTCACGCTCGCCCGGGTCGCGACCGGTCGGCGCGACGTCATCGCGGTGCGCGAGAGCTACCACGGCTGGACGAGCGCGGCCGACGCGGTCAGCACCTCGGCGTTCGACAACCCGCACGCCGCCGACTCGCGCCCCGACTGGGTGCATCTCGTCGACGCCCCGAACGCCTACCGCGGCCGTCACCGCGGACCGGATGCCGGGGCCGCCTACGCGCGCGAGGTCGCCGACCTCGCGCGCTCCCTGGCCGACGAGGGCCGCCCGGCCGGCGCCTTCATCTGCGAGCCGGTGCTCGGCAACGCCGGCGGCGTCATCCCGCCGGCCGGATATCTCACGGCCGTCGCCGACGCGGTGCGCGCGCACGGCGGCCTGGTGATCGCCGACGAGGTGCAGGTCGGCTACGGACGCCTGGGATCCTCGTTCTGGGGGAGCACGATGCAGGGGCTCGTGCCCGACATCGTCTCGGTGGCGAAGGCGGCGGGCAACGCCTACCCCCTCGGCGCCGTCATCACGCGCCGCGAGATCGTCGATGCCCTCGCCCGCGAAGGAACGTTCTTCTCCTCGGCCGGCGGCACCCCCGCGAGCGCCGTCGCCGGATCGGCGATCCTCGACATCATCGACGCGGAAGGGCTGCAGCAGAATGCAGCGCGGGTCGGCGGCATCATCGCCGAGGAGGTGCGGGCGCTGATGCCTCGGCATCCGCTCATCGGCGCCGTCCACGGAACGGGTCTGTATCTCGGTATCGAGCTGGTGCGCGACCGCGAGACGCTCGAGCCCGCGCGCGAAGAGGCGACGCGCGTGTGCGATCTGCTGCTCGGACACGGGTTCATCGTGCAGGCCGCCTCCGAACGGCAGAACGTGTTGAAGGTGAAACCGCCCCTCGTGCTCACCGAGGTCGATGCGCGCCGGTTCGTCGCCGCGCTCGACGCCGTGCTGGGCGCTCTCCGCGACTGAGCGCGACCGCGGTATGCCGGGGCGGGCGGCCCCCGCGGATAGGTGCGGCGGGCGGGCGGCCCCGGCACGGGCTCCGCTCGTAGAGTGGAGGAGATGACTTCCTCGCCGCAGTCCCGTCGTCCCCTGTAGTCCCGCCCCCTGGCCCGTCGGGCCCCGGAGCGCCTCGGCATCCGCGAAGCCGCCGTGCTGGCGCTCGCCGAGCGCCTCGCTGCGCAGGGTCTCGACCCGCACGCGCTGCTGGTCGCCCGCCACGGCGAGGTGGCCTTCGAGACCGCGTGGGCCCCGTACCGGCTGGAGCGGCCGGCGCTCGTGTACTCGGCATCCAAGACGTACACGGCGCTGGCGATCGGCTTCCTCGTCGACGAGCGGCGGCTGGGCCTCGACGATTCAGCGGGTCTGCACGTGGGGGAGGAGAACCCGCACGGCATCACGGTGCGTCATCTGCTCACGATGAACACGGGCCACACGGCCGAGCAGATCGAGCGCATCGGCACCGATCCGCTCGTACTGCTGCGCGAAGAGCCCGCGTTCGCTCCCGGCACACACTTCGCGTACAACTCCCCGGCCACGCACACGCTGTCCGCGATCGTCACCGCCCTCACCGGCGAGCCGCTCACCGCGTACCTGCGCCCGCGACTGCTCGATCCGCTCGGCATCGGCGAGCGGTGGATGCAGCCCTACGGCGGCATCGAGCACGGTGCGTCCGGCTTCCACCTGACGGTCGATGACCTCGCGCGCACGGCCATCATGCTGAGCGCCGGCGGGGCGTTCGACGGCGTGCAGGTCGCGCCCGCGTGGTACGTCGAGGAGATGTCGCGCCCCTGGTCGGATACCTCGGTGTTCGAGGGGCCGATCGCCGCCGACGGCGAGGTCAACGACTGGAGCCTCGGCTACGGCTACCAGGTGTGGCGCGGCCGTGAGGGGTTCCGGCTCGACGGCGCGTTCGGCCAGTTCGCGCTCGTGCTGCCCGACCACGACCTGGTCATCGCCTACCAGGGCGCCACCCTCGACACCCAGGCGACGCTGCGCGCGTTCTGGGCGTTCGTCGCGGCTGTCGAGGTCGCGGACGCGGCAGGCGGAGCGGATGCCGCGACCCCCGCCGCCACGGGCGCCGACACCGCACCGACCGTGCCGACGGCGCCGACCGCGGCCCTCGACGCGGCGCGCGACGGCTGGGCCGAGCGTGACCGGCTCACGATCAGTCCCGACCCGTTCGACGTCGCGGGACTCGCCCTCGACGACGCGGCGGACGGATGGCGCCTCGCCCTCCCCGGCGTCGGCTCTCTGCCGGTCGGCCCGTTCTGGCAGGAGATCACCGTCGAGGGCCCGGCCGTGGACGGTGCACCCGATGCCACCCACCTGCGCCTCTCCACCCGCGGGGAGCGCCGCGACGATGGCAGCGTGCTCGTGCACGTGGTCGACACCACCTCTCCGCATCGCGCGATCGTGCGCCGTGACGCGTCCGGTGCGGTCCAGGCCGGCTGGCACCTGCCGCCGCTCGGCGGCGGGTGGGAGGCGCTGCGCGTCCCGGCATCCGTCCCCCGCATCGCGACCTCTGCGTCGGCCGTGCTGCTGGACATGGACGGCACCCTCGTCGACTCGCACGCCGTGGTCGAACGCCTCTGGACGCAGTGGTCGCTCGATCACGGCGTCGATCCGGCACGGACCCTGTCGATCATCCACGGTCGGCAGGGCCAGGACTCGATGGCGCTCCTGCTGCCGGACCGCCCGCACGAGGTCAACCTCGCCGAGAACGCCGCGATGCTCGCCACCGAGACGGCGCAGACCGAGGGCGTCGTGGCGATCGCCGGCGCGGCCGACCTGCTCGCCGCCCTGGCTCACGAGGGCGTTCCGTACGCCCTGGTCACGTCGGCGACCACCGAGCTGGCCACTGCGCGCATGCGGGCCGCCGGGCTGCCGATGCCTCCCGTCGTGATCGCGGCGGCCGACGTGAGCCGCAGCAAGCCCGATCCCGAGGGCTTCCTCGCCGGCGCCGCCGCGCTCGGGGTGGATGCCGCGCGCTGCATCGTGGTCGAGGACTCCGCCAACGGCATCGCCGCCGGACGCGCCGCCGGCATGCGCGTGATCGGCGTCGGCCCCCACGCCGCCGAGGCGGGGCCGACGTGGACGGTCTCCGATGCCCGCGGCATCCACGTGTCACGGGACGCGGACGGCGGGGCTGTCGTCACGCTCGACTGACCGGGCGGCCTGCGCGAGAAACCGGATTCACCTCGAGAAACCACATCCGCCTTCAGAAACCACGGTGCCGACGATTTCTCGGGGCGAAAGTGGTTTCTCGACCGCGGGGCAGCCGCCGTCAGTCGGTCTCGCCGTGGGCGGCGCGGTGTCCCTCGCTGAAGCTGAGGTTGCGGCCGAAGGCCTTGCCGATGGCCAGTGCGATGCCGACGATCACGAGGCCCACGACCAGTCCCGCGACGGCGGACACGGCCGTGTCGCCGATCCACACGATGACCGGGCCGAGGGGCTCGAGTGCGTGCTCGACGGCGTGCAGGAGTTCGACCGGGGCGTGCCAGCCGACCTCGCCGAGGTTGGCGAGCACGAGATGGCCGCCCACCCACAGCATCGCCACGGTGCCGACGATCGAGATGACGCGGAAGACCGCGGGCATCGACCGCACGATGCGCGTACCGGTGTGGCGCACGCGCACCGAACCGCTCTTGGCCATCTTCAGGCCGATGTCATCGATCTTCACCAGCAGGGCGACGGCGCCGTAGACCAGCGCCGTCATCGAGAGCGCGATGACCGCGAGCACGGCCAGGCGCAGCCAGAAGTCCAGGTCGGGATCGACGTTCGACAGGCCGATCAGCATGATCTCGGTCGACAGGATCAGGTCGGTGCGGATCGCGCCCATGACCAGCCGCTTCTCGTCGCGCCCGCCCTCGTCGTCGTGGCCGCCGTGGTGGAAGCCGAACCACTCGAGCACCTTCTCGGCGCCCTCGAAGCAGAGGTATCCGCCGCCGACGATGAGCAGCCACGGCAGCACCCCGGGCGCGAAGGCGGTGAGCAGCATCGCGATCGGGATGATGATCAGGAACTTGTTCGCGAGCGACCCGAGGGCGATGCGACCCACGACCGGAAGCTCCCGTGCGGGAGAGAGCCCCTGCACGTACTGCGGGGTGACGGCGGCATCGTCGATCACGACGCCGGCGGACTTCGCCGACGCCTTCAGCGCCGCGCTGAGGATGTCATCGACGACGGCGAGCAGACCTACGGACATGCCAGCAACAGTACCGGGCGCGTCGCACCCGACCGACGGATGCCGAGGCTTGCGCTCCTCGAATCGATTCGATAGCCTGGAGTCCGGCGCTCCCGTGAGGAGCGCCTTTCGCCGTTTCCGCCCCCGTCTCGAACCCGGTCGTATGTCACGTTCTCTCACCACCGGTAGCCCCTGGCGCGTCATCCTCGCCTTCGCGGTGCCCCTGCTCATCGGCAACGTCGTGCAGCAGCTGTATCAGTTCGTCGACGCGATCGTCGTCGGGCGCCATCTCGGCGTCGATGCACTCGCCGCCGTCGGCGCGACCGGCAGCCTGCTGTTTCTGCTGCTCGGGTTCGCCTGGGGTCTGACGAGCGGATTCGCGATCCCCACGGCGCAAGCCTTCGGCGCCGGCGACGTCACGGCGGTGCGCCGCTCGGTGGCGGCGGGAACGATCCTCACCGCGATCACGACGATCGTGCTGACGGTCGGCGCGCCGCTGCTGGCCGGTCCCGCCCTGCATCTGCTGCAGACGCCGCCCGAGCTCATGGACGAGGCGACAGTGTTCGCCCAGGTCAGCTTCGTCGGCGCCGGCGCCATCATGGGCTTCAACTACCTCTCCGCGATCGTCCGGGCGATCGGCGACTCGCGCACGCCGTTGGTGTTCCTCACGATCGCCTGCGGACTCAACGTGGTGCTCGTCATCCTCATGGTCGGTCCGTTCGGTCTGGGCGTGGCCGGCGCGGCGCTCGCGACCGTCGTCTCGCAGGCCCTCTCGGTGATCCTCTGCCTCGTGTACGTCCGCCGTCGGCTGCCCGTGCTCCACGTGCAGCGCGCCGACTGGCGCATCACGCGGGCCGATCTCGTCGAGCACCTGCGACTCGGCCTGCCCATGGGGTTCCAGGCGTCGATCATCGCGATCGGCACCCTGACGGTGCAGGTCGCGCTGAACACCCTGGGCGCCGACGCGGTCGCCGCGTACACGACGGCATCGCGCGTGGACGGCCTCGCCGTCGCCCTCCTGCAGTCGCTCGGGCTCGCGGCATCCATGTACGCCGCCCAGAACCTGGGGGCGCGCCGCCCGGATCGCATCCGTCGCGGCGTCGGACAGGCGATCTGGATGGCGCTGGCTGCCGCCGTCGTGCTCGGAGCGCTGCTCATCACGTTCGGAGCCCCGCTCGTGCGCCTGTTCGTCGGCGACGGCAGCGACACGGTCGTACAGCTGGCCGCGCTCATGCTGCTCATCAACGGCGCCAGCTACACGGCGCTGGGCGTGCTCTTCATCCTGCGCGGCACCCTGCAGGGTCTCGGCAGCACCGTCATCCCGACGGTGACCGGGCTCGTCGAGCTGGCGATGCGCGTGGGCGCGGCGGTCGTGCTCGGCCACATCTTCGGGTTCGTCGGCGTCGTGTGGAGCAACCCGCTCGCCTGGGTCGGCGCCAGCGTCATCCTCATCCCCGCGTACCTGCGCGCTCACCGGGCGCTCGAGCGGATGCCGGTCGACCCCGCAGAGCCGACTCTCACCACCCCCATCGCCGTCATCGGGCCGACGGACGGGTCGATGGTGGTGGATGCCGTGGTCACCCAGCCCATCCCGCTTCCGCAGCAGCCGGTCGCCGACCTCGTTGCGGGCCGCGTGCGACGGTGGAAGGGTGGGACGCGAGCGAAGCGGAGGACGCGATGAAAGCTGTTCTGGGTGATGTGACGGTGGCGGAGGCCGACCGCGACGACCTGATCTCCATCGAAGGCAACTGGTACTTCCCGCCGTCGAGCGCGAACTGGGACCTCCTGCAGGAGAGCCCCACGCCCTACACCTGCCCGTGGAAGGGCGAGTGCCAGTACTACTCCGTGCGCTCCGGTGACGAGCTGCTGGCCGACCGTGCCTGGTCGTACCCCGATCCCTACGAGAGCGGCATCGCCCGCGTCGGCAAGGACTTCTCGGGATACGTCGCGTTCTGGAAGGAAGTTCGCGTCGAGGACTGACTCGCGGCGGCGACCACACCCGCCGAATCGACGGCAGGATAGAAGCCGTGACCGCGCCGCTTCAGAACCTCACGCAGATGCCCGACCCGCAGTACCTCATGGTCGGGGACGGCTACCGCATCGCGACGTACTCGTGGGGTGACGAGGACGCGCCGACTGTCGTCGTCGTGCATGGGTTTGCATCGAGCACGAAGGACAACTGGGTCGCGACGGGCTGGGTGCGCGATCTCACCGCTGCCGGATATCGGGTGCTCGCGCTCGACCAGCGCGGCCACGGAGCCAGCGACAAGCCGCACGAGCCCCGCGCGTACGATATCCGCCAGCTCGCCGGGGACGTCGAGACGATGCTCGACACCTACCTCGTCGACGAGGCGTTCTACGTCGGGTACTCCCTCGGCGCCCGCGTGGGCTGGGAGGTCGTGCAGGACATCGCCCCCCGCATTCCGCGGGCCGTTCTCGGCGGGGTTCCCGACGGCATCCCGCTCGCGCGCCTCGACCTCGATCAGGTGCGCGCGCTCATCGCAGACGGCACCCCCGTGACCGACCGGGTCACGCAGAACTACATCGCGCTCGCCGAGCGCGTGCCGGGCAACGACCTGCGGGCGCTCCTCGCCATCGCCGAGGGCATGCGGTCGTCGAAGACCGTCGATCCCGACCCCGCGCATGCCCCGCAGCAGCCGGCGATGTTCGCGACGGGATCGCTCGACGGCATCATCGAAGGTTCGAAGGCGCTCGCCGCCGCCTGCCCCCAGGGCCGCTTCGTCGAGATCCCCGACCGCCACCACTTCAACGCGCCGGGTTCGCGGGTCTTCCGCAGCGCCGCCCTCGAGTTCCTCGGTTCGTAACCCCCACCCCTTCGCCGAGCCGCTACGTTTCGCGCGAGCCGCTACGCCAGATCGTGGCGGCTCGCGCAGAACGTAGCGGCTCGGCATCCGCCCCGGGGAGGGGGAGGGGGGTCAGGCCTTCGCGATGGCGTCTTCGAGGGCGACCCAGGCGAGCATCGCGCACTTCACGCGCGCCGAGAACTTCGAGACGCCCGACAGGGCCGCGGCGTCGCCGTAGACCTCCTCGTCGAGCTCGATCGTGCCCCGCGAGCGCAACGCCTCACGGAAACCCTCGATCAGCTGCAGGGCCTCGGCCCGGCTGAGCCCCTCCTCGGCGACGAGGTCGGCGAGCATGGATGCCGAGGCCTGCGAGATCGAGCAGCCCCGGCCCTCCCACTGCACGTCGGCGATCGTCTCCCCGTCGACGCGGGCGCGCAGCGTGATCTCGTCGCCGCACACGGGGTTCTTCTGGTGCGAGGTGCCGATCGTGCCGACCTTTGCGGGCGCGTCGCCCTCGTCGGTGAGACCGAAGTGCTGCGGATGCTTGGAGTGATCGAGGATCAGCTCACGGTAGAGGGCGTCGAGATCACTCATGTCAGACTCCGAAGTAGGGGCGGATGCCGGCGACGGCCTCGATGAGACGGTCGACGTCGTCGGTGGTGTTGTACAGGGCGGTGCTCGCGCGAACGCTCGCCGTGACGCCGTAGCGCGTGTGCAGGGGCGCGGCGCAGTGGTGGCCGACGCGGACGGCGATACCCCGCGCGTCGAGGAATTGGCCCGCGTCATGGGCGTGCACGCCGTCGACGTCGAACGACCACAGCCCCACGCGCCCGACGCCGGCGGCGTCGCCGAGCAGACGGATGCCGGGGATCTCGACGAGCCCCGCGCGCATCCGATCGGCCAGCATGCCCTCGTGGGCATGGATGCGATCCAGCCCGACGGCGTCGAGATAGCGCACAGCCGCCGCCAGGCCGATCGCGGGGCCGACGGGCTGGGTGCCCGCCTCGAAGCGCTGCGGCGGCGGCAGGTACTCGGCGCGGTCGAGCGTCACGGTGGTGATCATCGACCCGCCCGTGAGGAACGGCGGCAGCGACTCGAGCACCGGCGTGCGCCCATAGAGACCGCCGACCCCGTACGGGCCGAGCATCTTGTGACCGCTGAACACCGCCAGATCGACGCCGAGAGCGGGCAGGTCGAGCGGGATATGCGGCGCGGACTGGCAGGCGTCCATCACGGTGATCGCGCCCACGCCTTGCGCGAGGGCGACGAGCTCGGCGACCGGGTTCACGATGCCGAGAACGTTCGAGACATGCGTGAAGGCGACGACGCGGGTGCGCTCGGTGATGAGGGATGCCGCGGCATCCATGTCGAGCGTGCCGTCGTCGTGCGCCGGGATGTGTCGCAGCACGGCGCCGGTGCGGGCCGCGAGCTCCTGCCACGGGATGAGGTTGGCATGGTGCTCGATCGCCGTCGTGACGATCTCGTCACCCGGTCCCACGAGGCGCGCATTCCCGATGGAGTATGCGACGAGATTGAGGCCCATCGTGGCGCCGCTCGTCCAGACGAGCTGCTCGGGCTGCGCACCGACGAACCCGGCGACGGTGGCTCGCGCGTCTTCGAACAGCTCCGTCGCCTCGGCGGCCAGCGTGTGCGCGCCGCGGTGCACGGCGGCGTTCGCGTGCGTCAGGAAGTCGCGCTCCGCATCGAGCACGGCCAGCGGCTTCTGACTGGTGGCGGCGGAGTCGAGATAGGCGAGGGGATGGCCGTTGACCTGCTCGCCGAGGATCGGGAAGTCGGCCTTGATCGCGGAGGCGTCGAGGGCCGCTACGGGCGCGGCGGAAGCGGGGGACGCGGTCGCGGAAGTCACCCCTCTAGGCTACGCCCCGGCATCCGACGCGGCTCCGGTGCGACGGATGCCGCGACGATGTCAGGACTCGTCGTCGGTGTGCGCGACCAATCCGTAGCTCGGCAGGCGCCCGGCGCGACGGTCATCGCCCGGCAGTGGACGCGAACGCCGACCATAGATCAGCTCCGACGAGTCGAGCATCCAGGGCACGAGGGTGATCTGCACGCCGTGCACGAGCATGAGCTGCTGGGCGATGCGGCGTGCGCGCCGGTTGTGCAGGAACGTCTCCCACCAGTGACCGACGATGTACTGCGGCATGTAGACCGTGACGACCGCCGGGCCGTGCTTCTTGCGGTACTCGGCGATGAACTGGGCGAGAGGTGCCGCGTACTGCCGGTAGGGCGACTCGATCACGACCAGCGGGATCGGCATGTGGTGGAACTGCCAGTCGTCCTGCACGTCGCGCGCCTCGTCCGCCGTGACGGCGACGTGCACGGCCAGCGTCTTCTCGTGCTTGGCGGACAGGGCGTAGTCGACGGCCTTGGCCGTCGGCTTCTGCAGGGTGCCGACGAGGATGAGTGCGACATCGCCGGTCGAGCCGTAGTGCACGTCGTCGTCCATCGCGATCTCGTGCGCGACGTCGCGGTAGTAGCGGTGGACGCCGACCATGAGGAACGACAGCAGCGGGATCGCGATGAACACGAGGTAGGCGCCGTGGGTGAACTTCGTGATCGTCACGATCACGAGCACCACGATCGTGAAGGTCGCCCCGAGCGCGTTGATGAACAGACCGGAGATCGCCTCACGCCGCGCCTTCGCCGCCTTCGGGGACAGCAGTCGCAGCTCGCGTCGCCAGTGCTTGACCATGCCGAGCTGGCCGAGGGAGAACGAGACGAACACGCCGATGATGTACAGCTGGATCAGCGTCGTCAGCTTCGCCTGGAAGATCACGAGCACGAGCACCGCGGCAAGGCCCAGGATGATCATGCCGTTCGAGTACACGAGCCGGTCGCCGCGCGTGTTCAGCGCCTTCGGCGCGTAGCCGTCGCGGGCGAGGACCGACCCGAGCAGCGGGAACCCGTTGAAGGCCGTGTTGGCCGCCAGCAGCAGGACGGCGGCGGTCGCCGCCTGCACGACGAAGAAGAGGATGCTGCCGCCACCGAAGGTGGCCGCGGCGACCTGGGCCATGAGGCTCGGCTGCACGAGGGCCTCGCAGTTGAAGCCGACGAGTCGGCACGGGTCCTCGGAGTAGTGGACGCCTGCGACGAGGGCGAGCACCGTGAGACCGGCGAACATCGTGATGGCGATCGAACCCATCAGCACGAGCGTCGTCTGCGCGTTGCGGACCTTCGGCTGGCGGAACGCCGGAACGCCGTTGGAGACCGCCTCCACGCCGGTCAGGGCGGAACAGCCGCTCGAGAAGGCGCGGAGGATCAGCAGGATCATCGCCGCCTGGCTGAGATCCTCGGCCTGTACCGCGAACTGGGCGCTCTCGGCGATCGGCGCGTCTCCCAGCATCCAGCGCACGAGCCCGGTGCCGATCATGAGCATGACCGAGCCGATGAACAGATAGGTCGGGATCGCGAAGGCCGTCGATGCTTCGCGCACACCGCGGAGGTTCACGAGGATGATCAGGATCACGAAGCCCACCGCGAGCTCCACGCGGAAGGGGTCGAGGTTCGGCAGTGCCGAGATGATGTTGTCGACACCCGAGGCGACCGACACGGCCACCGTCAGGATGTAGTCGACCAGCAGCGCCGCCGCCACCACGACGCCGGCCTTCTCGCCCAGGTTCGTGCGGGCGACCTCGTAGTCGCCACCGCCCGACGGGTAGGCCTTGATCAGCTGGCGGTAGCTCAGCACCACCACGATCAGCAGGGCGACGACCGCCGTCGCGACCCATGGGCTGAGCGCGAGGAAGGCCGTCCCGCCGATCAGCAGGATCATCAGCAGCTCCTGCGGCGCATAGGCCACCGAGGAGAGGGCGTCGGAGGCGAAGATCGGCAGCGCCATCTTCTTGGGGAGCAGCTGACCTTCGAGCTCTTCGCTCGTGAGGGGCTCGCCGATGAGGATGCGCTTGGCGATCGGCGTCTCTTCGCCGGGGCCGCGACTGTCGTCTGTCACGGCGGGCGACATTACGCGGTCGCGTGTCGCCGCGCAATCCCGGCGAGCGTGAGAATGACGCCGCGAGACTGTCAGGATCGACCCATGGGGAATGAGCTCTACTCCGGCGTCGTCGCGCTGGCCATCGGATTCGTGGTCGGCATCGTGCTGTTCGTACCGTTCGTGGCGATCAGCTATCGTCGCCGCGGCCGGCTCACCGTCGGCCGATTTCTGTTGTGGGCCGCCGCCCTCGTCTACTTCTGGGCCATCTGGACGTACACGCTGCTTCCCCTGCCCGACGCCGAGAATTACGTCTGTGCGGGCGTGAACCTGAACATCTCGGCCTTCGTCGACGACCTCCGCGGCGCCCGCAGCCTCACCGATTTCGCCGTGCTGCAACTGGCGCTGAACGTGCTGCTGTTCTTGCCGCTCGGCTTCTTCCTCCGGGTGCTGGGCGGTCGCGGCATCCTCGTCGCGTTCGTGACGGGTCTGCTGGTCTCGCTCACGATCGAGAGCACCCAGCTCACCGGGGTGTGGGGACTGTATCCGTGCGCGTACCGGGTGTTCGACGTCGATGACATGCTCACCAATACCGTCGGCGCGGTGCTCGGCTCGCTCGTCGCGCTGATCGTCCCCCGACGGTGGCGGGTGCGTCGATCGACGGATGCCGGGAGCCGCCCGCACCCGGTCACCCGCGGACGCCGCCTGCTCGCGATGTTCTGCGACCTGCTCGGCGTCGTGCTCGTCGGCTACGGCACGGCCGTCGCCGTGCAGGTGTTCCTCGAGTACATCGTCCGCGACCACGCCGCGGTGCTGGACGGTGCCGCCGGCCGATTCGCCCTGACGGTGACGCCGATCGCGATCTGGGCCGTCGTCGTGCTCGTCACCGGCCGCACGCCCGGTGACCTGGCCGTCGAACTGCGCTACCGCGGCGGGCCGCTGCCGGCCCCGGTGGCACGGCCGCTGCGGTTCGTCGCCGGCATCGGCGGCTATCTGCTGCTGGGGCTCGTGCCGGCGCCCGGGACCTTCGTGCAGTTCGTGTTCGCCGCGGCATCCGTCGTGCTCGTGTTCACGACGCGCGACGGCCGGGGACTGCCGGGGCTGCTGAGCGGCCAGCGGCTCGTCGACGCGCGGGAGCCGGCTGCCGCGGTGGATGACGGCGGGACGGTGTTCACAACTCCGGAGAAGTCGTCCCGAAACGGGTGAACGGCCGGGCGCCGGCTGTTGGCGGCGTCGAATCTCCGGAGTTGTGAACCGAGCGGAAGGGCGCCCGTCTGATCCGCGGCTGCGTGTTACTGCGGAGCGTAGAAGTACAGGATCGTCCCGACCGGGCCGTCGGCACCGTCGGTGTCGGCGAACACGCTGTACGAGGGCGTGCCGTTCTTGAACGAGGAACGCTGGGGGTCGAAGGCGAAGCGGATGCTGCCCGAGGCGCGGGGTGTCTCACTCGCGGGCGCCGGCGTGAGGGCGCGCACCTCGGCCGCGCTCATTCCGATCTTCAGGCCGAACTCCGCCGTGATCGGCACTCCGCCCACCTCGTTCGCGGTGAACAGCGCGTACGCCGGCTGCGAGAAGTCCGCTCGCGTGAGCGTCGCGGTCGGGACCATCTCGAACAACGAGAATCCGTTCCACGTGTACACGGTGTAATCCGGCAGTGTCGATCCGTTGCCCGCCTGCGTGCGCTGCGTCGGCGGCGCCCCGAAGGCCGCGGTCAGGGCCGCGACGGCGGCGGCGGGTTCGTCGGCCCATCGGTAGGTGAAGGGCTGGCCGGAGCCGGTCGTGAGCGTGAAGCCGGTCGCCGAGAACGCCACGCCCGTGGCCGCGGCGGTCGTGGTGGGACTCGGCGTCGAGGAGGGGGTGGATGCCGGGGCCGACGCATCGTCCGTCGCCACCGCCGTCGCCGACGTGGCCGGTTGCGCCGAATCGGACGGTCGGGTCAGCGCGAAGCCGACCACGGCGACGACGGCCACCGCCAGCACGCCGGCGACGATGCCGAGGATCAGCGTCGTGCGAGAGCCGCCCCCGCCTCCCGGGGTGCGGGGTTCGCGAGGTTCGCGCGGCGGCTTCGGATCACGCGGTTCGCGCGGAGGGCGCGGTTCGCGCGAAGGCCGAGGCTGGCGCTCCGCCCGGGGCTCGCGCTCCGCCCGGGGCTCGCGCTCCGCCCGGGGCTCGCGAGCCGCACGCGGCTCTCGGGCCGGGCGCTCCGGCTCGTCGGGCTGGGGGCCGAACAGATCCTCGAGGCTCATCGGAGGAACTCCCGTGCCGCGACGACGAGCGCATCCACACCGCGCTCGATCGTGGGGTGCAGGATCGGGGCGAAGAAGGGCGAGTGGTTGGTGGGGATGTCCTCGTTGACGGTGCCGCGGGCCACGGCATCCGCGTACTGCTGCGGGTCGAGCCCGCCCCAGAACCAGTACACGAGCGGCACGCCCGCCTCGCGGGCGAACCACGAGACATCTTCGCTTCCGGTGAACATACCCGGGTCGACGACCGTCCCCTCGCCGAAGGCGCGGTTCCACGCGGCGGTCAGGCGCGCGGTGGCCTCGTGGTCGTTGATCGTCGGCGGCAGGGAGTGGTCGGTCGTGATGACCGGCTGCTCTTCCGCTCCGGATGCCGCGGCCTCCGCCCGCACGATGCGTTCGACGCGTGCGAGCACGTCGGCGCGGGCCGCGTCGTCGGGGTAGCGCAGGCTCAGCTCGAGCTTCGCCTCGGCGGGGATGATGTTGTTCTTGAGGCCCGCGTGGATCGAGCCGACGGTGACGACGGCCATCTCCCGCGGGTCGATCTCGCGCGAGACGACGGTCTGTAGGCGCATCACGGTCGCCGCCGCCATGACGACGGGGTCGATGGTGGCGTGCGGTCGCGAACCGTGGCCGCCGCGGCCGAGAAGGCGCACGGTGAGGCCGTCCGAGGCCGCCATCTGCGTTCCGGGGCGCACACCGATCGTGCCCGCCGGGAGCGGGGTCAGGTGCTGGCCGAGCACGATGTCGGGCTTCGGGAAACGGTCGAGCACGCCGTCGGCGATCATCGCCTGCGCGCCCGCACCGTACTCCTCGGCGGGCTGGAAGACGGCGACGACCGTCCCCGACCACTCGTCGCGGGTGGCGACGAGGCGCTCCAGCGCGCCGAGCAGTGCGGTCACGTGCATGTCGTGGCCGCAGGCGTGCATGACCGGCACGTCGGTGCCCGCCGGGTCGATGCCGTGGGCGGTGCTGGCGTAGGCGAGGCCGGTCTGCTCGGCGACCGGAAGGCCGTCCATGTCGGCGCGCAGCCACACGACGGGTCCGTCGCCGGCGGCGGTGCCGGTGATGCTCGTGGCGACGCCCGTGGTGCCGAGGCCTTCGACGTACTCGAGACCGAGAGCGGCGAGCTCGCGGGTGATGACCCCCGCCGTGCGGGTCTCCTGGAACGACAGTTCCGGGTGGCGGTGCAGGTCGATGTAGAGGGCTTCGAGGTCGATGCTCATGCCATCGAGAGTACGCGGCGGTCACTCGGCCGTCGCCGAGCGCGCGCGTTGCGGCCGTTCCCGACTGCTCGCGCCGCGTCGCGGGGACTGCTCGCGCCGCGTCGCGGGGACTGCTCGCGCCGCGTCGCGGGGACTGCTCGCGCCGCGTCGCGGCTCTCCGCGTCTCCGCGTCGCGGCATCTCCCCGTTCCGTACTCAGTCTGGCCGGTCCCGGCATCCGGTGTGGTCCGGGTGTTTCCGCGGCACGGGCGCCGAGGTCCCGAAGCGCAGACTGAATACGGAACAGGGGAGGGCGGGCGGCGCGAACCGGTGGTCAGTGCGGCGGCGCGGTGGAGCCGCGGACCACGAGCTCGAACGGCAGGGATGCCGAGGCAGCCGCCGCCTCGTCGACGCCCAACTCCGCGAGGATCGTCTGTCCGGCGCGCTCGCCCTGTGCGTGCGGGAACTGCTCGATCGTCGTCAGCTCGAACAGTTCCGCCAGCTCGTGCCCGTCGACGCCGACGACCGACAGCCGACCGGGCACCTCGACGCCGAGTTCGCGCGCCGCCGCCAGCACGCCGAACGCCATCTCGTCGGATGCGGCGAAGATCGCGGTGGGCGCGTCGGGGCCGGACAGCAGTTCGCGCGATACGCGGCGCGCCCCCTCGACGGTGAAGTCGGCCGTGACGAAGCGGGGTGCGGCGACACCGGCATCCCTCATCGCCTGCGCGAATCCGCGGCGCCGACGCGTGGGGATGTCGAGGGTCTCGCCCGCATCGTCCGGCAGACTCCAGCCGAGGTGCACGATGTCGCGGTGGCCGAGTTCCAGCAGGTGCTGCGTGGCGAGCCGGCCCACGGCCGTGTCGTCGACGCGCAGCCCCCGCAGCTCGGCATGCGGAACGCCGAGCGCCACGACGGGAACGGGCAGCTCGTTCAGCTGGCGCAGCTCGTCGGCGCTCAGCTCGACCGACAGCACGATGAGGCCGTCGACGCGTCGGCGGCGCAGCGACGCCTCGAACAGGCTCCGCCGCTGCGCCGGATCGTCGGTCAGGTTGTACAGCGTCATGTCGTAGCCGCGCGGCGCGAGCTGCGCGGCGATGCCGTCGAGCACGGTGGCGAAGAACCACCGGTCCAGCAGCGGCACGATCACGCCGATGTTCTCGGCGCGGCCCGAGGCGAGGGTGGATGCCGCGGCCGAGACGACGTAGCCGAGGTCGGCGGCCGCGGCGCGCACACGCTCGCGCGTCGCCTCGGAGAGGCGTCCCCGTCCGCTGAGGGCGCGCGACACCGTCGCCGTCGAGACGCCGGCGGCGCGCGCGACCTCCTCGATGCCGGTCACGTCAGTCCGCGACCATCCACACCGCGACGTCGACGGGCAGCTCCGTGCCGTCGAACGGCTCGCTCGAGACCAGCACGGTACCCGACGGCAGCATCACCGGCGCGGCCCCGGCGTTGGCGATCACGGTGACCCGACCGGACCGGAACGCGATCACGTCGTCGCCGTAGCCGTCGAGCCACTCCAGCGTCGCCGCTCCGAGGCCCTCGGCGCGGCGGGTCGCCAGCAGCGTGCGGTACAGCCACAGCGTCGAGTCGGGGTCGGACTCCTGCGCGTCGCGGGCGAGCGTGGCCCATTCGGCCGGCTGCGGCAGCCACGACTGGCCCGTCGGGCTGAAGCCGTAGGCGGCGGCATCCGCGGTCCACGGGATCGGCACCCGGCACCCGTCGCGGCCGTAGCGCTCGCCGTCGGTACGGAACCAGGTCGGATCCTGCCGAGACGCGGGCGGCAGCGCGATGACCTCGGGAAGGCCGAGCTCCTCGCCCTGGTAGAGGTATGCGGAGCCGGGCAGGGCGAGCATCACGGTCGTCGCGGCGCGGGCGCGGCGCAGGCCCACCTCGGGAATCGGCTGGCCGGGCGAGTCGGGACCGATGCCGTGGCCCTGCGGGTTCTCGGCGGTCAGCGCGAGCCGCGACGCGTGGCGCACGACGTCGTGGTTCGACAGCACCCAGGTAGCCGGGGCGCCGACCGCAGGGAACGCGCGCAGCGACTCGGAGATGACCTCGCGGATGGCCGCGGCATCCCACTCGGTCATGAGGTACGGGAAGTTGAACGCCTGGTGCATCTCGTCGGAGCGCACCCACTCGGCGGTGCGGTCGACGGTGGGCAGCCACGCCTCGGCGCAGAGCGCACGGTCGCCGTCGTACTCCGCGAGCACACGGTGCCAGTCACGGTAGATCTCGTGCACACCCTCCTGACCCCAGTACGGCACGTCGTCGTCGGAGCCGCCCATGCTGTCGGCATCCACCGCGGGAAGGTGATCGGGCAGACCGTCGGTCTTGACGAGGCCGTGCGCGACATCGACGCGGAAGCCGTCGACGCCGCGGTCGAGCCAGAACCGCAGGATGCCGCGGAACTCCTCCTGCACCTCGGGGTTCGACCAATCGAAGTCGGGCTGGCTCGTGTCGAACAGGTGCAGGTACCACTGCTCCGGCGTGCCGTCGGCCTCGGTGACGCGGGTCCACGCCGGGCCGCCGAAGACCGACTCCCAGTTGTTGGGCGGCAGCTCGCCGTTCTCACCCTTGCCGTCGCGGAAGAGGTAGCGGGCGCGCGCGGCACTGCCGGGGGCTGCGGCCAGCGCCTCCTGGAACCAGACGTGCCGGTCGGAACTGTGATTGGGCACGAGGTCGACGATCACGCGGATGCCGCGCTCGTGCGCGCCGGCGAGCATCTCGTCGAAGTCGGCGAGCGTGCCGAACAGGGGGTCGACGTCGCAGTAGTCGGCGACGTCATACCCGGCATCCTTCTGCGGAGAGCGGTAGAAGGGGCTCAGCCACACGGCGTCCACGCCCAGGGCGCGCAGGTCGTCGAGATGCGCCGTCACGCCGGGGAGGTCACCGATGCCATCGCCGGAGGCGTCGGCGAACGAGCGCGGGTAGATCTGGTAGATCACCGCGGTGCGCCACCATTCGGCGCCGGGGCGGCTCTCGCCGATGTCGGGGAGGGAGAAGGTCAACTGCGACGTCATGGCATCAGCGTAGCGCAAGCGCTTGCGCACCCGGTGGCGGTTCTCGCGCGACGGGTCGCGTCCGGCGGCGACTAGCCTTGACCGGTGACTTCCGAGGCCCTCGCCCACGCCGAATCGCTCATCGCCGGCATCCCCGACTTCCCGCAGCCGGGCGTGCTGTTCCGCGACATCTCGCCGCTGCTCGCCGACGCGCAGGCCCTGCGCACCGTCGTGGATGCCGTGATCGAGCCCTTCGCGGGGCAGTTCGACGTCGTCGCGGGCATCGAGGCGCGCGGGTTCATATTGGCCGGCGCGGTCGCGATCGCGGCGGGTGTGGGGATGGCGCCGATCCGCAAGGCGGGCAAGCTGCCGCGGCCCGCGGCATCCGTCTCCTACGCCCTCGAGTACGGCACGGCCGAGATCGAGATGAGCGACGACCTCGAGGCGGGCACGCGCGTGCTGCTGGTCGACGACATCCTCGCCACGGGCGGCACTCTGCGCGCGGGCCAGCACCTGCTCGACGAGCTCGGCCTGCAGCTGGCGGGGACGGCGGTGCTGATGGAGCTCGTCGAGCTTCAGGGGCGCGCGGTGTGCGGCCCGGTCCATTCCGTCTTCCGGGTCTAAGCCCGGTCGGCGACCGACGCGCGCATCCGCAACGGCAGCGGAACCAGGCGCGCCACCGGGGGAGGGGATGATCCGTCTGCCGCGGCGTCGCGCTCGATCAGGTCGATGAGTTCGTCCGCGGCTGCGCGGCCGAGCGCGCGCTGCGGGAAGGCGAAGGTCGTCAGGCCCGGCCGCAGCCAGCGGGCGAACGACGTGTCGTCGAACGAGAGCACCGAGACGTCGTCGGGCACACGCACCCCGCGCTCCTGGAGCGCCTGGTAGGCGCCCATCGCCAGGCGGTCGTTGAAGCACAGGAGCGCGTCGACCTCGGCGCCACTGTCGAGCACCTCCGACACGAGACGGAAGCCCTCCGGCGGCAGCCACTGCACCGTCGGACGAGCCGACACGATCTGCTGCCCCGTCTCGGCGAACACGGCGAGGGCGCCGCGCAGGCGTTGGGCGGCGGCGAGGCCGAACGGGTGCGCGTTCGCCGGGTCGTCGCCGACGCCGATGAGGTGGATGCGCCGATGCCCGGTGTCCACGAGCAGGCGCGCGGCGGCGGCACCGGCCGCGACCTCGTCCGGAAGCACGCGCACGTAGTCGGCGTCGTCGGTCGGCTCGATGTTCAGCAGCTCGGTCGGCATGCGGGTCGCCTCCACCGGGATAGCGCGCGCGTAGGTCATCATCGTGGCCAGCACCACCCCGTCGACCTGCCGGTCGAACATCGCGTCGAGCAGGTCGCGCTCCAGATGCGCGTCACCGGCCGTCTCGCCGACGAAGACCATATAGCCGCGGGCACGTGCCGCCTCGATCGCGCCGCGGATCATCTCTCCGGCCAGTTGCGACGAGGCCACCGAGTCGGAGACGAACCCCAGCGTGCGCGTCGACGGCGAGTTCACCGCCGAGCTCGGCGACACCGCCGGGGTGCTGCGCTGGGTGCATGCGGCCCATCGGGTGGAGGTCGCCTTCGACGTCGCGTCGCGCGCCTTCACACTGACGGCGACCGGCGCGGATGCCGAGACGGATGCCGAGGTGCGCCGCACCGTCGATGACCTGCTCGCCGCCGGGTGAGGCCCGCGCCCCCGGCGGCGTGCAGCACAGGATGGGATACTCGGAGGCGTGACTTTCGAACCCACCGTGCTCGTGACTTCGCAAACCGCCGCCGAGATCCACCTCGCCGGTGAGGTCGACGAGGTCTTCGCCTCGACGCAGGAGGGGCTGCGCAGCCGCATCGTCGAGTCGATCCGGCTGATGGCCGCGTCGGCGGGTGAGCCGGTCACCGCGACCGTCGTCGACGGCGCCACACGGTGGGCCCTCGTCGTCAGCCCCGATGGCAGCTTCACCGAGGCCACAGCGTCGGCGACGGAGGTGGTCGCGGAGCCCATCGCTGCGGCTGCGCCGGCGGCCGATGCCGTGCCGGCACCGGTCGCGGCGGCGTCGCCTGCGGCTGGCGAATCCGATGCCGCACCGATCTCCGCCGTGCCCGTCACGGCGGCCCCGTCCGCCGCGGCGGCTGCGGAGTCCGCCCCCGCGACGACCGCGGTGGCGGTGACCGACGGGCCGCTGCGCAGCGGCGGCACCCGCCGCGAGGGCGCGCAGCGCACGCCGGCCCAGCGGGCCACGCCGACGGTCGACGACCTGCTCAACTCTCGCGCCGACCGCGCGCGTCCGCGGGCGACCGAGGGGTGGCGCGGAGCGGTCCGCCGTCTGACCGGCGGCGCGATCTCGCCCCGCCCGGGCAAGGCGGAGCAGTCGCGTCTCGATCGCGAGCGTCTCGTGCAGCGCCGCCTCGACGCGCCGCGCACGATCGTGGTGCTCAACCCGAAGGGCGGGGCGCACAAGACCACGTCGACGCTGCTGCTGGCCGCGACGTTCGGCACCCAGCGCGGCGGCGCCACGCTCGCCTGGGACAACAACGAGACCCGCGGCACGCTCGGGTGGCGCGCGCAGAACGCGCCGCACCACCGCACGGCCGTCGACCTGCTCGAAGACCTCGACCGCTTCGCCACGCCCGATCGAGCGAGCCTCGCGGCGCTCGACACCTACGTACGCACGCAGGTCGACGCCCGCTTCGACGTGCTCGCCTCGGACGAGGATGCCGCGGCATCCTCCACCATCGACGCGACCGCCTTCGACCGCCTCCACGACGTGCTCTCGCGCTACTACCGCCTGCTCATCGTCGACACCGGCAACAACATGCGCGCCTCGAACTGGGTCGCCGCCGTCGCCGCAGCCGACCAGCTCGTCATCGTCTCGACGGTGCGCGAAGACACCGCGGCCAGTGCCGCCTGGCTGCTCGACGGCCTGCGCGAGAAGGGCTTCGACCACAAGATCGACGAGGCCGTCACGATTCTCGCGGCGCCGTCGACAAAGCCCGATCGCAAGCTCGCCGAGCGCCTCGAGCGCCACTTCTCGCAGGTCACGGCCGAGGTCGTGCACGTGCCCTTCGATGCCGCGCTCGTCGACGGCGGTCCCATCGATTTCGATGCGCTGTCGCCCGAGACCCGCGATGCGTGGCTCACGGTCGCGGCATCCATCGCCCGTCGTCTCTGACGCCGCGCCCTCGCGGTCCGCACCACGCCTGCCCGAACTGCAAGGGCTTTGACGGCGACGCGCCGGCGGGATGGCTGATGCCGCGGCGTGTCGCGCGGCATCCCTTGCAGTTCGGCCCGCGGATCGGCGGGTGACGCCGGGGCGGCCCGGCGACGGATGCCGCGGCGCGCTCAGCCCGCGAGCAGCCCGCCGCCGAGGTTGACCGGACTGTCTTCGATGTTGCCGACGATGCCGCGGATGATGCCGGTGCCGTCGGCGGCGCGGAGGCTCTCGTACCAGGCGTCGGTCACGGCGGGATCGAACGCGTGCGTCTCCCAGGCGCGCTTGCGCGCCCGCAGCACGAGCTCCCCGGCCCGCTCCACGCGCATCGCGGCGTAGCGGCGGAGGGTGTCGGCGACGCCCAGCGTGTTGGTGGCGAACGCGATGCCGAGCGCGAAGGCGTCTTCGAGCGCTGAGCACGCCCCCTGGCCGATGTCGGGGGAGGTGTTGTGCGCGGCATCCCCGAGGATCGCGACGCGACCCTTCGTCCAGGTGTCGAACGGGGTGATGTCCCAGATCTCCACGCGGTTGAGCGAGGTGGCCGGGTCGATCGCGGCGAGCAGCTCCTGCACGCCGGGTGCCCAGTCGCCGAACGCCTCGCGCAGCGGTGCGACGCCTGCCGCGGGGTCATGCGGCAGACCCGATGGCTGGGGGATGTCGAACCAGAAGTAGAAGCGGTCGCCGGCGATCGGCATGACCGCGGCGCGCTTGCCGTCGGCGACGTACGTCGTCCACGCCGTCGGGCGTCCGATGGATGCCGAGACCGGCACGAGCCCGTTGACGTTGGTGTACCCCGAGTACTCGCGCTCGATCGGCGGCGCGCCTTCGGGTTGCACGTAGTCGCGCACGATCGAGCGGGCGCCGTCGGCGCCGATGAGCATGTCGGCGGCGTCGGTCGTCCCGTCCGCGAACGTGGCGGTCACGGTCGTGCCGTCGTCGGCGATGCCGACGAGCTTCTTGCCGAGGTGGATGCCGTCGAGGCCGAACCGCTCCATCAGCAGCGCCTGCAGGTCGGCGCGGGCGACCGGGTACGGCTTCTGCCCCGTCTGGGTGGTGACCGGCGCGAGGGAGAAGTCGCACAGGGTCTCGCCGGTGTGCCCGTCGAGGTAGACCATGTCGGCCATGTCGCCGCCGAGAGCGGCGACCTCGGCGCCGAGTCCGAGCCAGTTCAGCACCTTCACGCCGTTCGACCACAGCGACAGGGCTGCTCCCACCGGACGGTTCTCGCGCATCTGGTCGTAGATGACGACGTCGTGGCCCAGCTTCTGCAGCGCGATGCCCGCGCTCGTTCCCCCCACACCCGCTCCGACGACGATCACCTTCATGCCGGCCACGCTACGGATGCCGTGTCACCGCGACGTTTCCTCGGGGTAACCGCACCCGCCTCCGCCCCCCGCCCACCCGCCCGCCGCCCGCCCGCCCCCGCAGTCCGCGAGACACAGTCCACGCACCGAGACACCGCTGCACACGACGTGTCTCGGTGCACAGCCCGTGTCTCGCGGGGGAGGGCGGACGTCGCGGGGGAGGGGCGGACGTTGCGGAGGGCCCGACGTCGCGAGTGAGGCGGGTCAGGTGCCGCGGTAGGTCGAGTAGGCGAACGGGCTGAGCAGCAGGGGCACGTGGTAGTGGCGGGTGTCGGCGACGGCGAAGCTCACCGTGACCGACGGATAGAACGTCTCGGAGCCGCGCGCCGCGAAGTACGGCCCCGTCGCGAACACCAGCGCGTAGGTCCCCGCGGACAGCTCGTCGGGTCCGAGGGCGAGGCGCCCGTCGGCATCCGTCCGCCCGCTCGCCACGGTCGTCCCGTCGGCGTCGAGGAGCCTCACGTCGACGCCGGATGCCGGGGCTCCGGCCGAGCCGTCGAGCACGTGCGTGGTCAGGTGGGTCATACGATCGTCGCCTCCAGCCTCAGCAGCGCGATCTCGCGCAGCTGATCGAGGGCCTCGGCGGCCTCGGTCTCGTCGTCGTTGCCGAGCCGCCGCTCGAGCTCGGCGCGCATCTGCTCGGGCGTGCGCCCGGCGGCGCGGATGAGGAAGACCCGGCCGAATCGCTCCTCGTAGGCGGCGTTGCCGTCGGCGATCGCCGCCGTCGTCGCGGCCCCGGCGGACGACATCGACGCCTGTTCGCGACGTGAGGCGGCGGCCTCGGCTCCCGCGCCTTGAGGCTTCTCGCCGATGCGCGGGTGGTGGGCGAGGGCGGCGTCGAGCTCGGTGCGCGTCCAGGTGCGGGCACGCTCGTCCGCCCGGGTGATGAGCGCGTCGCGCGTGCCGTAGGGGCGCGCCGCGACGACGGCGTCGACCCACGTCGGGATCGCCGCCCACACGCGGACGGTGGATGCCGCGGCATCCGCGGGCAGGGCGTCGAACGCGTCGATGCTCATCTCGGCGGCCATGCTCAGCGGGCTCCGTGGACGACGAGCCAGCGGGCGACGACGGGCTCGCTGGAGGTGTTGTGCAGTCGGTGCGGACGCGAGCAGGGGTAGCTGATCGCATCGCCCGGGCGCAGCACCACCCGCTCGTCGTCGAAGTCGACGGTCAGCTCGCCCGAGACGACGGTGCCGACTTCGTAGCCCTCATGGCGGAAGAGTCCGGCGTCGCTGTGGGCGGTCGCACCGGGCGGGTAGGTCGACTCGAAGTAGTCGACGCCGGGCGTCGGCACGGGGGAGATGCGGCGGAAGGTCACGCCGTCGTCCAGCACGATCGCCGTGTCGTGCTCGGCGCGGCGCAGCCCGAAGCTCGTCGGTGTCGTCGGCGCCTGCGATCCGGAAGGGTCGAAGACCGAGGTCAGCGGCACGTCGAGCTCGTCGGTGATGGCGATCAGGCGCGAGACGCTCGGCTGCATCACCCCGCGCTCGATCTGCGACACCGCGCTGGGCGAGATGCCGAGCCGGCGAGCGAGGTCGCGCGCCGACATGCCGCGGGCGACCCGCAGGGCGCGCAGCCGCTCACCGACCCCGTCGGCCGCGCTCTCGGCACGGTCGGCATCGAGCTCCGGCGGATCGACGGCGGGGGCGCGGCTCATGTCGCGATCGTATCGGGCGCGGATGCCGAGCGGGCGGCGTCCCGATCGGGCTTCACGTGTTCGTCACATGTGAAGAGCCAACTTCACACAGCCGTTACACGAGCGAAATCGCGCGGGCAGAGTGAAGCAATAACTTCACATTACGCACCACCCAGGCCACGGACTCCACGTCGCGGTCCGCCCACCTCCGTCACCGACTCGGAACCCCTGGAAGGTACCCATGACCTCTCTGACCCCAACATCGACCGCACCGTCGACCGGTGTCTACGACATCGTCGAAGCCGCCGGCATGCCCACGGGCGCCGGCAACATGAAGCCGCAGTACGACGAGCGCCTCGCCAACGAGGACCTCGCACCGCTGCGCAAGCAGAAGTGGAGCGCGTACAACATCTTCGCGTTCTGGATGAGCGACGTGCACTCCGTCGGCGGCTACGTCACCGCCGGCTCGCTGTTCGCCCTGGGCCTGCAGAGCTGGCAGGTGCTGATCGCGCTGCTGGTCGGCATCGTCATCGTGCAGTACTTCGCCAACCTCGTCGCCAAGCCCAGCCAGAAGACAGGTGTGCCGTATCCCGTCGTCAACCGGGCGATCTTCGGCATCCGCGGAGCCAACATCCCCGCGATCATCCGTGGACTCATCGCCATCGCCTGGTACGGCGTGCAGACGTTCCTGGCCGCAGAGTCGCTGAACATCGTGTTCCTCAAGTTCATCCCCGGCTCGGCCGCGCTGCTGGACGTGTCGTTCCTGGGGCTGTCGGCCCTCGGGTGGATCTCCTACGGCATCCTGTGGGTCGCGCAGTTCCTGCTGTTCTGGAACGGCATGGAGGTCATCCGCCGCTTCATCGACTTCGCCGGCCCCGCCGTCTACGTCGTGATGATCGCGCTCGCCGTCTACCTCGTGTCGCAGGCCGGCTGGCAGAACATCTCGTTCAATCTGTCGACCAAGCAGCTGGACTTCTGGTCGTCGATCCCGGTGATGTGCGCCGCGATCGCGCTGGTCGTGTCGTACTTCTCCGGCCCGATGCTCAACTTCGGCGACTTCGCCCGCTACGGCAAGAGCTTCGCGGCGGTCAAGCGCGGCAACTTCTGGGGTCTGCCGATCAACTTCCTCTTCTTCTCGCTGCTCACCGTGATCACGGCGTCGGCGACCGTCCCCGTCTTCGGCCAGCTCATCACCGACCCGATCAAGACGGTCGAGGCCATCGACGGCTGGTTCGCGATCCTCCTCGGCGGCCTGACCTTCGTCACCGCGACGGTGGGCATCAACATCGTCGCGAACTTCATCTCGCCGGCGTTCGATTTCTCCAACGTCGCCCCGAAGAAGATCTCGTGGCGCGCCGGCGGGATGATCGCCGCCGTCGGGTCGGTGTTCCTGACCCCCTGGAACTGGTATTCCAACGACGACGCGATCCACTACACGCTGGGCCTGCTCGGGGCGCTCATCGGTCCGCTGTTCGGCATCCTCATCGCCGGCTACTACGTCGCCGGACGCCAGCGCATCAAGACCGATGCGATGTTCACGATGGACCCGACGGGCCCCTACTGGTACCGCCGCGGCTTCAACCCGAACGCGATGAAGGCGCTGCTGGTCGCCGGCATCCCCGCCGTCTTCCTCGGTGTCTTCCCGAAGTTGTTCGCCGACATGGGACTGTTCGACATCTCGTGGATCAGCGACTACAGCTGGTTCATCGGCTGCGGCCTGGGCTACGCCGCGTTCGTGCTCTTCGAGCGCATCGACCCCCGGGTGCCGACGTTCGACGGCGAGAGCGACGGCGTCTCCGACGGCACGCTCGACGGTGCCGCGGCGACCGCGGCCGCCGAGCCGCCCGCCATCTCGGCCGAGATCCCCGTGGCCGCCATCACCGGCACGACGGCGGGACCCGGCACCCCGTGAGGATCCTCCTGATCAACCCCAACACCTCCCGGGCGATGACCGCGACCATTGCGGCCGCCGCCCGGGAGGTGGCGGGGGCGGATGCCGAGATCGTCGCCGTCTGCCCCGAACCCGGTCGGGGACCGGCGGCGGTGGAGAGCCACGTCGACGAGGTGGCGGCGGCCGCGGCCGTCGTCGAGCTCGTCCGCGCGGACCTCGCCAGCGGCGGCAGCGACGCGTACGTGCTCGCGTGCTTCGGCGACCCCGGTCTCGACGCGGCGCGCGAACTCGTCGAGGTGCCGGTGATCGGCATCGCGGAGGCGGCGATGCACGTTGCGGCGATCGCGGGGCGCCGTTTCGCGATCGTGACGACGCTGGGACGCACGCTCGGACGGGCCCGCGACCTCGTTGCCCGCTACGGCATGGACCGCGCCTGCGCGCAGTACCGCGCCGTGGAGATCCCCGTGCTCGCCCTCGAGGAGCCCGACGAGCACACCCTGGCCCGCATCGAACGCGAATGCCGGGCCGCGCTGGATCCCCCCGCGGTCGGGGCGTCCGGGGCGGCCGGCGATCCGGTCGATGCGATCGTGCTCGGGTGCGCCGGCATGGCCGATCTCTGCGCGCAGCTGTCGGCGCGTGTCGACGCTCCCGTCATCGACGGGGTCGCCGCCGCCGTGGGGCTCGCGATCGGCATGGCACGCATGGGCGTGCGCACCGGCGGGCGGGGCGAGTACGCGCCCCCGCCCGTGCGGAAACACCCGCGAAACGACGCCTCGATAGCGTCGGACGTGTCTTCGGACGCCGCGATGACGCCGCATCCGCAACCGAGGGCACGAGAGGCGATGCTGTGGCAGATGTGAGCGTGATCCGCGCCGAACGCGCCTGGATCGACGGGGCGTTCCGCCCCGCCGAGGTGCGGATCGTCGACGGCGTGATCGCCGGGGTCACCCGGCCCGGGCGCTCGGCGGAAGCGGATGCCGCGGCATCCGCCGACCTCCACGTGCTCGGCGCCGACGAGGTGCTGCTGCCGGGACTCGTCGACTCGCACGTGCACCTCGACGAGCCGGGGCGCACCGACTGGGAGGGTTTCGCGACCGGCACCGCCGCGGCCGCGGCGGGCGGCATCACGACCGTGTTCGACATGCCGCTGAACTCGGTGCCCGTCACGACCACGCCCGAGGCGCTCGCCGCCAAGCGGGCCGCGGCCGCGGGCAAGCTCGCGGTCGACGTCGGCTACTGGGGCGGCGCCGTCCCCGAGAACCTCGGCCGCCTGCGCCACCTCGCCGGCGCCGGCGTCGTCGGCTTCAAGTGCTTCCTCGTGCCGAGCGGCATCGACGAGTTCGGCCACCTCGACCGTGCCGGCCTGCACGCCGCGCTCACCGAGATCGCCGCCTTCGACGGCCTGCTCATCGCGCACGCCGAAGACGAGGCGCACCTGCACGAGGCCGCCGTCGACGTCGGCGCGGGGCCGGCGGGAGAGCTCGGACGTCACTACGACACGTTTCTGCGCAGCCGCCCACCGGTGAGCGAAGAGGCGGCGATCGGCGCCGTCATCGACGCGGCCCGCGCCACCGGCGCCCGCGCCCACATCGTGCACGTCGCCGACGGACAGGCGCTCGATGCCATCCGTGCGGCGAAGGCCGACGGCGTCCGCCTCACCGTCGAGACCTGCCCGCACTACCTCACCCTGTCCGCAGAAGAGGTGCCCGACGGGGCCAGCGCGTTCAAGTGCTGCCCGCCCATCCGCGGTCGCGCCAACCAGGACCTGCTGTGGGAGGGCGTGCTCGACGGCACGATCGACGCCATCGTCAGCGACCACTCACCCGCCACTCTCGCGCTGAAGACCGCGGGGGGCGGCGATTTCGGCCTGGCGTGGGGAGGCATCGCGGGCGTGCAGACCGGCTTCGCGAGCGTCTGGACCGAGGCAGCGCGCCGCGGCATCCCGCTGGAGAGCCTGCTGCCGCTGTTCACGACCGGACCGGCCCGCATCGCCGGGATGCCGGGACTCGGCGTCATCGCGCCGGGCGTACGGGCGAACCTCACCGTCTTCGCGCCGGAACGGTCGTGGACCGTCGACGCGCACCGCCTGCTCTACCGGCACAAGCTGTCACCGTGGGATGGTCGCGCCATGCGCGGCGCCGTCGTGACCACCGTGGTCGGCGGCACCGTCGTGTACCGTGCGGGCGACGACGATGCGCGGTCCCGGCCGGGGATCGAGCTGCTGGCCGGTGCGGATGCCGGGGCAGCGCCCGCGACGGCAGCCCACCCGATGCGCGAAGGAGCGACATCATGACCGAGACCATCGACATCCTGCAACCCGGATCGGGCCGAATCGCCGGCGCGCACTACCTCCCGGCATCCCCGGAGACGGTGCTCTGGGGACGGCTGCCGTGCGCCGCCGATGCGCCCGTGCTGAGGATCGCCGCCGGCGAGACGGTGACGATCGACACCGTCAGCCACGAAGGCATCCTGCCCGATCAGGGCCAGGACCCCCTGGGGTACTTCACCGGCCACGGGGTGCCGGCCGCACACGTGCTCACCGACGCGATCGAGATCGCCGCGACGGTCGCACGCGACGCCGCGCTCGACGGGCCGCACGTGGTCACCGGGCCGATCTTCGTCGAGGGGGCCGACCCCGGTGACCTGCTGAAGATCACCGTCGTCGACCTGGCCCCGCGCGTGCCGTACGGCGTCATCTCCAACCGGCACGGCAAGGGGGCCCTCGTCGGGGTGCTCCCGCGCGGGCCCGAGAACGTCAGCGTGTTCACGCCGGTGTCGGACGGTCGCGGCATCCTGCCCCTGGTCGACGGGGGCGAGCGCGTCGTGCGGTTCCCGCTCGCCCCGTTCCTCGGGACGATGGGGGTCGCCGTCGCGGGCGACGAGCGCCCCCACTCGGTTCCCCCGGGCGCGCACGGCGGCAACATCGACATCAACCTGCTCGTGGAGGGCGCGGTCCTGTACCTGCCGGTGCAGGTGGCCGGCGCCTTGGCGTACGTCGGCGACCCGCACTTCGCGCAGGGCGACGGCGAGGTCGCGCTGACCGCGCTCGAGGCGTCGCTGCGCGCCACGCTGCGCTTCGACGTGGTGCCGCGCGCGGAGGCGCTCGCGTCGTTCGGCGAGGTGACCGGCCCGCTCGTCCGCACCGACGAGTACCTCGTGCCCACGGGGCTCGACGTCGATCTCGACGAGGCGATGCGCAAGGCCGTGCGGGCCGCGCTCGATCTGCTGCAGGCGCGCTACGGCATGGCCGAGCACCTGGCCTACGCGTACCTGTCGGCCGCGACCGACTTCGACATCTCGCAGGTCGTCGACATCGTCTGCGGTGTGCACGCCCGCATCCGCGAGGCGGACTTCGCCGCCGTCCGCCCGGCCTGGTTGGTCGGCGAGGACGCCTCGTGACCGTCCGCCGCCGCGGCATGTCGCCGCCTCCGCGCGCCGCCGTTCACAACTCCGGAGATTCGGTGGCCACGGGCCCGTCCCGGGCTGTTTTCGGCCGTCCGGGACGACAACTCCGGAGTTGTGCACGCGGCGTCGCCGCCGCTCCCCGCCCGGCTGCCGCCGCTCCCCGCCCGGCTGCCGCCGTTCCCCGCCCGGCTGCCGCCGTTCCCCGCCCGGCTGCCGCCGTTCACAACTCCGGAGATTCGGTGCCCACGGGCCCATCCCGGGCTGTTTTCGGCCGTCCGGGACCACAACTCCGGAGTTGTGCACGCGGGGCCATGAACCGGGGCGGGCGCCCGTGACGGCGGCTCAGACCATGCCCGACGAGCTGCGC
This sequence comes from Microbacterium sp. SCN 69-37, assembly GCF_001724435.1. Taxonomy (NCBI): domain Bacteria; kingdom Bacillati; phylum Actinomycetota; class Actinomycetes; order Micrococcales; family Microbacteriaceae; genus Microbacterium; species Microbacterium sp. SCN 69-37. Next base: position 54,023 of record NZ_MEEL01000030.1, on the reverse strand, counting down.
GCGGCGTTCGAGGGGTACGAGCGGGCGATCCTGACGAATGACCTCGACGCCCTGGATGCCGCGTTCGCTCCCGGTGACCGCACGCTCCGCGGCGACGGCGCGGGGCTGCTGGTCGGACACGACACGATCAGCGCGTTCCGCGGCGCTCGCGGCGGGGTGTCGGCTCGCACCATCGAGCGCGTCGAGTACCGGCCGCTCGCCGAGGGGGTGGCGCTCATCGTCGCCGTTTCCCGGTTCGCGGCGGGCGGCACCGGCCTGCAGACCCAGGTGTGGGAGCAGATCGAGGGGCGGTGGCTCATCACGGCCGCGCACGTCACCCCCCGCTCGGCGGCCTTCGACCGTTCGATCTGGCGGACTGTCGGCGACCCGCTCTACCAGGGCGCATGGGAGGGGCCGCTGTCCGGCCTCACGGTCGCCGTGAAGGATCTCTTCGCGATCAAGGGCTATCGCATCGGTGCGGGAAACCCGACCTACCTCGACTCCGCCCGCGCCGAGACCACCAGCGCCCCCGCGGTGGGCGACCTACTGCGCGGCGGAGCGTCGCTGCGGGGCATCGCCCGCACCGACGAATTCGCGTACTCGATCGCGGGTGACAACGCGCACTACGGCACCCCGCCGAACGCCGCGGTGCCGGGCGCCCTGCCGGGCGGCTCGTCGAGCGGACCGGCATCCGCCGTCGCGCTCGGCCACGCCGACATCGCCCTCGCGACCGACACCGCCGGCTCCGTGCGCGTCCCGGCGTCGTATCAGGGCCTGTGGGGCCTGCGGACGACGCACGATCTCGTGCCGCGGCAGGGGCTGCTGCCTCTCGCGCAGAGCTTCGACACGGTCGGCTGGCTCGCCCGCGACGGCGCGACGCTGCAGGCGGTCGCCAACTGGTGTCTGAGCTACGACGGCTCCGACTCGACCGACTCCGTCTTCGGGGCCTCCGCCGCCGACCTCCCGTGGCGGTTCCGGGTGCCGATCGAAGCACTCGCCGCCGCCGAGCCGGCCACGCGCGCGGCGTTCGAGGAGCTGATCGCGGCATCCGCTCTGCCGATCGAGCAGGTCTCGCTCGGCGACCTCGACGACTATCTCGTGCCGTTCCGGACGGTGCAGGGTGCGGAGGCCTGGCGCAACAACGGCGACTGGCTGCGCGCCCGCCCCGCCGTGGCCGCGCGCTTCCGCGCCGCTGCCGCGGTCACCGCCGCCGACGAGTCCGCCGCCCGAGCCGCCCTGGAACCCCTCCGCGACACGTTGCACGCGCTCGTCCGCGACGCCGTGCTGCTGTTGCCGACCGCGCCCGGTCCGGCGCTGTCGCGCACGGCCACCGGCGCCGAGGTGGATGCCGTGCGCCACAACACCCTGCGCCTGACGACGCCGGCCGCCGTCGGCGGCCTCCCCGCGCTGTCGGTGCCCCTCCTCACCGTCGCCGCCGGCCGGGGCACCGCTCCCGTCGGCGTCAGCCTCGTCTCGCGCGCCGGCACCGACATCGCCCTCGTGCGCCTCGGCCGCGCCCTCCACACCCGCATCACCGAAACGGAATCCGCATGAGCACCACCGCCCTTCCCGGCCCGATCGCCCCGCCCGCGCGGCTGCTGATGGGCCCCGGCCCCATCTCGGCCTACCCGAGCGTCCTGACCGCCATGTCGGCGCCGCTCGTCGGCCAGTACGACCCGTTCATGACGGCGACGATGACCGAGACGCAGGAGCTGTACCGCGGCGTATGGAGCACCCGCAACGAGGCGACCCTGCTGGTCGACGGCACGAGCCGTGCCGGTATCGAGGCCGCGATCGTCTCGCTCGTGAAGCCGGGCGACCGGGTGCTGGTCCCCGTGTTCGGCCGGTTCGGACACCTGCTGGCCGAGATCGCCGAGCGGGCGCTCGCCGAGGTGCACACGATCGAGACCGACTGGGGTCAGGTGTTCCCGGCATCCGTCATCGAGGAGGCGATCGTGCGGGTGAAGCCGACGCTGCTCGCCCTCGTGCAGGGCGACACCTCGACGACGATGCTGCAGCCGCTGGAGGACATCGGCGAGATCTGCCGCCGCCACGGCGTGCTGTTCTACACCGACGCCACCGCATCGCTCGGCGGCAACGCCTTCGAGGCGGAAGCGTGGGGGTTGGATGCCGCGACCGCCGGACTGCAGAAGTGCTTGGGCGGTCCGAGCGGATCGTCGCCGATCACGCTCAGCGCACGCGCCGTGGAGGTGATCCGCTCGCGGAAGAAGGTCGAGGCGGGCATCCGCGAGCCCGGCGACGAGTCGTCGGCCGATTTCGTGCGCTCGAACTACTTCGACCTGGGGCAGATCCTCGACTACTGGGGTCCGCGCCGACTCAACCACCACACCGAGGCGACGAGCATGCTCTACGGCGCCCGGGAGTGCGCGCGCCTGCTGCTGATCGAAGGCCGGGATGCCGTCATCGCCCGCCATGAGCTGGCGGGACGAGCGATGCTCGCCGGCGTCGAGGCGCTGGGCTTGGTGGTCTTCGGCGACGTCGCGCACAAGATGAGCAACGTCGTGGCGGTCGAGATCCCGGAGGGCGTTCCCGGCGATGCCGCGCGGTCGGCCCTGCTGGAGGACTTCGGCATCGAGATCGGCACCTCGTTCGGCCCGCTGCACGGCAAGGTGTGGCGCATCGGCACCATGGGTTACAACGCCCGGAAGGATGCCGTGCTCACCACCCTCACCGCCCTCGAGAGCGTGTTGCGCCGGTTCGGGGCCGCGGTTCCGGCCGGTGGCGGCGTCGAGGCCGCCGCGGACGTGTTCGCCGCGGCGCCCGTGGCGCTGCACGCGCCGCGCACCGGTGCGGCCGTCGCCGTGTCGGCGGAGACGGCGTGAGCTCGGCATCCCTCCTGCGCGCCGCGCCCGACGTCATCGCGACCGCTGCGCGCCGCGTGATGGCGCGGTGTGAGGAGCTCGCGCGGGTGAGCGCGGATGCGGCATCCATCGAGCGCGTCTACCTCTCGCCCGAGCACGCCCGTGTCAACCGGCTGGCGGCGGAATGGATGCGCGAGCTGGGCATGCGCACGTGGCAGGATGCCGCGGGCAACCAGGTCGGCCGCATCGGCGATCCGGCGGCTCCCGCGCTGATGCTGGGCTCGCACCTGGACACGGTGCTCGACGCCGGGCGTTACGACGGCATCGCCGGGGTGCTGATGGCGCTGGAGGTGGTGCGTCTGCTGCGCGTGCCGGCGGGCGAGGGCACGGGTGACGGCTGGACCGTGCCGCTGCCGTTCGCGATCGAGGTCGTCGCGTTCTCGGATGAGGAGGGCACCCGGTTCGGCAAGGCGCTGCTCGGATCCTCCGCCGTCGCCGGCACGTGGAGCGACGCGTGGTGGGATCTGGCGGATGCCGACGGTGTGAGCCTTCGCCAGGCGTTCCTCGAGTTCGGGCTCGACCCGGGGCGGGTCGGCGAGGCCGCCCGTCGGCCCGATGAGCTGGTCGGGTACCTCGAGGCGCACATCGAGCAGGGTCCCGAGCTGGACCGGGCCGGGGAGCCCCTCGCCGTCGTCTCGTCGATCGCGTCGGCGCGGCGGTTCCAGCTGGTGGTGGAGGGTGAGGCCCGCCACGCCGGCGGCACACCCTACGACATGCGTCGCGACGCGCTGCTGGGCGCGAGCGAGGCCGCGCTCGCGGTGGAGCGGATCTGCTCGGCCGAGCACCACATCGTCGGCACCGTCGGGCGCTTCGAGGCGTTCCCCGGCGCGGTCAACGTGATCCCGGGCGAGGTGCAGTTCTCGCTCGACCTGCGCGGCGAGTTCGACGGCGAGCGCGACCGCGTGTGGGATGCGCTCGCACGCGAGCTCGACGAGATCATGGGCCGGCGAGCCCTGCGTTGGCGTTCGCGCGAGGTGCACAGCGCTCCGGCGGTGTTCTGTGCGCCGCTCCTGCAGGACGTGGTGGCCGGCGGCATCCGCGCGACCCTTCCGCCGCGGTCGGACGCCCCGCCCGTGATCTTCAGCCGCGCCGGCCACGACGGCATGTCGCTGGGAGCGGTGACCGACGTCGGCATGCTGTTCCTGCGCAACCCCGACGGCATCAGCCATCACCCGGACGAGTCCGTCTCCGCGGGCGACGTGGCCCACGGCATCCGCGCCCTCGCCGAAGCCGTGCTGCTGCGCGGCACCGAGCGGATCTGACCCGCCGTCGCGTCCTCCGACCGCGAGACACCGCCTGTGCACCGAAACACGGTCTGTGTACCGGTGCGTCGGTGCGCAACCGGTGTCTCACGGACGCGGACGCGGACGCGGTCCGCAACCGTGCTCAGGGGCGCACGGGCAACGCCATCGCGCCGGTCATCTCGGCGCCCGGCGAGGCCTCGGTGCGCGCGGGGGGTACGTAGTCGCGCAGTCGTGCCAGCGCCTCAGTGGCCTCGGTCGCGACGACGAGCATGTCGGTGTAGCGGGGGTGCGTGAAGCCGCGGTCGCGCATGTTCGCGACGAACGCGAGCAGCGGGTCGAAGTACCCGTCGACGTTGAGCAGTCCCACCGGCTTGTCGTGGATGCCGAGCTGTGCCCACGTCCACTGCTCGGTGAGCTCCTCGAGCGTTCCCGGGCCACCGGGCAGGGCCAGGAAGGCGTTCGCGCGGTCGGCCATGAGCATCTTCCGCTCGTGCATCGTGTCGACGAGGATCAGCTCGGTCAGATCCTCGTTGACGGCTTCGCGCGCCTGCAGCGCCCGCGGGATGATGCCCGTGACCTCCGCCCCGGCGGCGAGGGCGGCATCCGCCACCGTGCCCATCAGGCCGACGTGGCCGCCGCCGTAGACCAGCGCCATGCCGGAGCGGCCGATCGCCGTGCCGACGGCGCGCGCCGCCTCGACGTAGACCGGGTCGAAGCCCGGGGAGGATCCGCAGAAGACCGTGACCGTGAATCGCGACATGACCAGACGCTAATCCGCCCGTGTTTCCGCTTCGTGCACGGGTGTTTCCGAGCCGTGACAGGTCGGAAACATGGCCTCATTAGCGTGCAGAGCATGTCGCTCCTCGTCACACACGCCCGTCTCATCACCGTTCCGGCCGGAACCGACGACCCGGGCTACATCGAGGACGGTTGGATGCTGGTGGGCGACGACGGCCGCATCGCCGCGCTCGGCGCGGGCTCCCCGCCGGTCGGCACGACCGCGGAGGAGACCCTCGACGTCGCGGGCGCCTTCGTCGCGCCCGGCTTCGTGTCGAGTCACTCGCATCTGTTCACGAGCGGCCTGCGCGGGCTCGGCGTCGCCGACACCCTCTACGGCTGGTGCGACGCGATGCTCGGCACCACCGCCCACATGAGCGCCGATCAGCTCTACTGGGCGACGCTGCACGGCTCCCTCGACTTCCTGTCGAACGGGGTCACCACGGCGTACAACTTCACCGACCCGCTGCAGGCGTGGGAGCCGATGGTCGACGGCAAGCGCACCGGAACCGCGGGCCTGCGGGGCCTCGAGTACCACTGGCGTCAGGCCGAGGGCACGCGGGATTCCGGCATCCGCTTCGTCGACGCCGCCGGCATGGACGTCACCGCCGGAACCCCCGACGAGGTCTTCGACCGGTTCGCCGCCGAGGTCGCCCACACCCGCACGTTCGATGCGGACTACGCGCTCGGCTCGTCGATCATGGGCCAGGTGCAGTGGTCTCCGCACCCGGATGCCGCGGCCTTCGAAGTCGAGGCGATGCGCCGGTACGGCGTGACCAACCAGGCCCACTTCCTCGAGTCACCCGAGGCCGTCGAGCACCAGCAGTCGAAGTTCGCGCTCTACCGCGATGCCGGGGCCCTCGAGCTCGGGCTCGTGTTCGGCCACTTCATCCAGACCACGCCCGAGATCATCGCGCAGTCGGTGGCCGGGGGTGCGGCGATGTCGTGGCAGCCGGCATCCAACGGCCGTCTCGCCTCGGGCACCGCGCTCGTGCCCGAGATGCTCGCGATGGGGATGAAAGTCGGCGTCGGCCTCGACGACCAGGCCTGCACCGACGTGAGCGATCCGTGGCAGAACATGCGCATCGGCATCTACGCACAGCGGGCGCGTACGAAGGATCCGCTGTCGATGATGCCCGAGCAGATGCTGCGCCTGCACACCCTCGGATCGGCCGAGATCATGGGCGTCGCCGACCGCGTCGGATCGCTGGAGGTCGGCAAGTTCGCCGACTTCGTCGTGGTCGATCCGCGCCGCCCCGACGTCGGGCCGCTCTGGCACCCGGTGCGCTCGTACGTGCTGGCGATGAGCCCGCGCAACCTGAAGGCCGTCTACGTCGGCGGTCGTCTCGTGAACGCCGACGGAGTCTCGACCAACCCGCTCGCCGAGGAGGCCTCCGCGAAGGTGCACGAGCTGCCCGCCGCCGTGATCCCGCTCCGCGGCCACCCGCACTGACCCGCCGCCCGCATTGCCCCCCGCCCGGCCGAACTGCAAGGGATGCCGTGCGACACGCGGCATCCGCGCCGTGGCCGACGGCGTGTCGGCCCGCCGGCCTTGCAGTTCGGTTCGGAGGGCGGGGTCAGCGCGGCGCGGCCTCAGCGCCCGGCAGCCATGCCCATGCGGGCCAGCACGATGTTCTCCACGATCTGCACGAGGTTGTAGAGCACGAGCGTGATCAGCGTGATGAGCGCGATCGAGGTCCACAGCTGGGCGAACTGCGCCTGCGCGTTGAACTTCAGGATCGATCCGCCGATGCCCGTGCCCGTCGACAGCCACTCCGCCAGCAGTGCACCGGTCACGGCTCCCGGCACCGACACGCGCGCCGCGGCGAACACCGATGGCAGCGCGCCGGGCAGGTTGACCTTGCGCAGCGCCGTGAACCGGCCGCCGCCGAAGACGTGCACGACATCGAGGCTCTGCTGGCTGGCGCGGCTCAACCCGAACAGCACGTTGGCCAGGGCCGGGAAGAGAACCACGACGGTGCCGATGACGGCGACGGATGCCGGGGTTCCGCGTCCCGTGACGAGGATGATGACCGGAGCGATCGACACCAGGGGAATGGTGCGCAGCAGCAGCACGAGCGGCATGACGCCCGCCTCGATCGCCTTGGACAGGCTGAACGCGATGGCCAGGACGATCGCGACGAGCATGCCGACGACGAATCCGATCCACGCGTCGAGCAGCGTCTGGCCGACCAGCGGGAACATCTGCGCCCGGTTGGCCTCCGCCTTCGGCGCCGTGACGAGGAACGTCCACACATCCAGCGGGCCCTTGGCGATGTAGGGCGAGATGCCGGTGAGGCTCACGATCGCCTGCCAGAGCAGCAGCAGCACGAGAAGGGTGATGCCGGCGTTGCCGAGCGAGCGCAGCAGGGTGCGGCGCAGCCCGCGGCGCCGCTCGGCGCGCAGGCGCGCGACGGCGATGGGGTCGGCGGTGCCCACGTGGGATGCCGCGGGTGTTGCGGGGGTCGTGTCGATGACGTGCACGCTCACACCGCCTTTCCGGCCACCCACGGGGTGACGAGTCTGATGAGCAGGCCGAACAGTCCGTAGGCGACGAGGGCGAACACGGCGCACAGCAGGAACACCGACCAGACGCCGGCCGAGTCCAGCTGGCCCTGCAGGCGGATGAGCGTCGGCCCGACGCCCGCCGTGATCGCGCCGAGGTACTCGCCGAGCACCGCGCCGAGGAAGGCGGTCGGCACGGCGATCTGCAGCGCCGTGAGGATCGCCGGAAGGGCGGCGACGAGGCGCACCTTGCGCAGCTGGGTCCACCGGCCGCCGCCGTAGACGCGCACGACGTCCAGCGCCGCCTTGTCGGCGGAGGTGAACCCGAGGATCGCGCCGACCACCGTCGTGAACACGCAGACGAGAGCGGCGAGGAAGATCGCGGTCGCCGACGGGTCGCCGGGGTTCTTCGCGCCACCGAGGACGACGATCGAGATGCCCCCGACCGCGACGATCGGAAGGCAATAGGTGACGACGGCGATCTGGGTGATCACCGTCTCGGTGCGCGGGAAGACGAGCACGACCGTCGCCAGCAGCAGGGCGATGCCGTTGCCCCAGAGGTAGCCGATCGCCGCCGCGGTGATGGTCGGCTGGAACACGCCCCAGGCGCCCGCGATGTTGCCCTGCACGAACAGCCAGTCCACGACCGCCCACGGTGAGGGGACCGGAGTGTAGCTCGTCCCGTCTTGCGGACGGAAGGCGGTCAGCGAGAACAGCCACCACACGCCCACCAGCACGACGGCGCCGACGAGTCCCGCGACCCAGCCGGGCACGCGCACGCGAGCCACGGCTACGCCTCGGCCTCGGCGCGGCCGTCGTGTCCGAACAGCAGTTCGGAGGCGCGGTCCACGAGCGCGTGGAACTCGGGCGTGCGCATCATCTCGGGCGTCCGCGGACGCGGCAGGTCGACCTCGATGATCTCCTTGACCCGTCCGGGCCGCGGTGACATGACCGCGACGCGGTCGGCGAGGAAGATCGCCTCGCTGATGCCGTGCGTCACCAGCAGCGTCGTCGCCGGCTTCTCGGTCCAGATGCGCAGCAGCTCGAGGTTGAGGTTCTGCCGGGTCATGTCGTCGAGCGCGCCGAACGGTTCGTCCAGCAGCAGGACGGACGGCTTCAGCACGAGGGCGCGCGCGATCGACGCGCGCTGGCGCATGCCGCCCGACAGCTGGGCGGGCTTCGCGTCGGCGAAGTCGCGCAGGCCGACGAGGTCGATCAGCTCGTCGACGTAGCCGCGGTCGACCTTGCGACCGGCGACCTCGAACGGCAGCTCGATGTTCTTTCGGATGCTGCGCCACGGCAGCAGTGCGTGGTCTTGGAACGCGATCCCCAGCTCGCTCTTCGCGCGCAGCTGGTCGGGTGTCTCGCCGTCGACGAGCGCGACGCCGTCCGTGGGGTGGTCGAGGGCGGCGAGGATGCGCAGGATCGTGGATTTGCCGCAGCCCGAGGGACCCAGCAGCGCGAGGAACGAGCCCTTGTCGGTGTGCAGGTCGGTGTCCTGCAGTGCCTGCAGCGAGCGTCCGCCGCGCAGCGTGAACGACTTCGAGACCCCGGAGATCTGGATGCCGGTGCCGGCGGCAGATGCGCCGGCACCGGCATCCATCGTGGATGACACGGACATCTCTTTAGGGGAGGTACTTCTTGAGCTCGGGGTGCTCGGCGTAGATCTCGTCGATGATCGACGTGTCGAACAGCTGGTCGGCCGTCAGCTCCCAGCCCGACGCCTTCAGGGAGGCGAGGGTCTGGGCCTTCAGGTCGTCCGAGATCGTGAACAGGCCGTTGGCCTGGGTCTCGTCGGTGGAGATGAGCTTCGCCTGCGCCTCGATGCCGGCCTTGACCTTGGCGGGGTTCAGCTCGCCGAAGGTGAGATCGCCCGCCGCGGCGGAGTCGTTGTAGTGCTTGGTGACGACCGTCACGGTGTCGTCGACGGGCTTGGTGAACGTGTCGGTCCACCCCTTGATCTCCGCGATGAGGAACGCCTTCAGCAGGTCCTTGTGCTCGGCGAGGTACTGGTCGGTGACGGCGTACGACTCGGCGACGTAGGGCAGACCGTTCTCCGCGTACGCGAGGTTGGTGGTCGGGTATCCCGCCATCTCGACCGTGATGGCCTCGTTGGTGAGGTAGGCCATGAAGCCGTCGACGTCACCGTTCATGAGCGGCGTCGGATCGAAGTCGACGGGCACGATCGTCAGCTGGCTCTCCGAGATGCCGTTCGCAGCGAGGAGCGCCTTGAAGACCGAGGCGTTGGAGTCCTGCACGCCGATCTTCTTGCCGATGAGGTCCTTCGGGGTCGCGATGTTGCCCTTGTCCTTCAGCGACAGGATCGTGAACGGGTTCTTCTGGAAGGTCGTCGCGATGATCTTCAGCGGAGCGCTCTGCTCCGACACGGCGGCGCCGACGGATGCGGCATCGGTCAGCGCGACCTGCACCGAGCCGGACAGGAGCTTGGCGACACCCGTGTCGGGGCCCGCGACGCCCGTCACCTTGGAGAAGCCCGCCTGGTCGTAGTAGCCGTTGTCGTAGGCGTAGAACTCGCCCGCGAACTCCTCGTTCTTGATCCACGAGTACTGCACGCTGATGTCGCCGTAGCTGGCGGCCTCACCGGATGCCGAGGGGCTGGCTGCGCCTCCCGCCGACGAGCAGGCGGACAGAGCGAGGGCGGCTGCGGCGGCGACCGCCAGGATGATTCCGCCGCGGCGGCGGGTGGAGCGTGAAGGCATCGGGTCTCCCGGGTGCGGTGTCATGTGCTGTGGATGCAGAACGGGCTGCGGTGATTCTGGAGACGATAGGTGCCTCACATTTCCGGCGTTTGCCCGTTCGTGTTTCGGTGGTGTGACGCGAGGCGCCAGACACGGTCGCGGCGGAACGGCTGCTCGTAGGGACGGGCGCCCAGCGCGCGGGCGATGGCATTGCCGATCGCCGGCGCGACGGGGTTGTACGGCGACTCGCTCATCGACTTCGCACCGAACGGGCCGAGATCGTCGGCGGTGTCGGCGAAGTAGACCTCGGTCTCGGGGATGTCACCGAACTGGGGCACGCGGTACAGCCGGAAGACGGGGGTGGTGACCTTGCCGTCCTCGACCATCACCTCTTCGTACAGGGCGCTGCCGATGCCCTGCGCGACCCCGCCCTCGATCTGTCCGCGACACTGCGCGGGGTTCATCACGAAACCGGCATCCGCCGATTGGATCGACTGCAGGATGCGGACGACACCGGTGCGGGGATCGACGGCGACGCGGACGGCATGGACGTTGAACGCCAGTGAACGGTGCTCACCCCGCTCGCTGCCGTCGGCGGTGAGCTCGCCGTCCGCCGTCAGCTCAGCAAGGGAAACAATGCGAACCGGCGTGTATACGCCGTCGGGCATAAGTCGAGCCTCGGGGGCATCCGTGCCGGTCAGTTCGGCGGCGCGGGCGCGCAGCCGCTCCGCGAGCGCGAGACAGGCGGCGTGGAGCGCCTTGCCCGCGACGGTGATGCCGGCCGATGCGAAGGCGCCCGTGTCGTGGGCGACCGCATCCGTGTCGGCGTGCCAGAGCTCGATGCCGTCGGGGGCGGCGCACAGGTCCGTCACCGCGATCTGGCGGAGAACCGTCGTGGTGCCGTTGCCGAACTCGGCCGTCCCGGCGCGCAGCAGATAGGTGCCGTCGGTGCGGAGCGTGACGCTCGTGTGCGCGATGTGGCCGAACGGCGCCATCGTGGCGATCATCGCCGCCGCGACGCCCTCGCCGACGAGCCACCCCGCGGGGGCCTCGACGCCGTTGCCGCGGCGGAGGGCCGATTCGGCGAGATCGAGGCATTGGTCGAAGCCGTAGCTGCTCCACACCAGGTCGTCGTGCCCCGGGTCGTCCTGCGGCGTCACGGCGTTGCGCCGCCGCAGCTCGAACGGGTCGATGCCCAACCGCTGGGACAACTCGTCCATCGCCGATTCCACCCCGAGCACCACCTGCCCGAGCCCGTATCCGCGGAAGGCGCCGGACGGCACGTTGTTCGTGTACACGACCTCCGCGTCGAGACGCTTCAGGGGAACCCGGTAGATCGTCGTCGACTCGGCGAGGGAGTGGAACATGACGCCGCGGGAGTGGTTGCCGTAGGCGCCGGTGTCGCTCAGCAGATCGATCGCCATGGCGGTGAGCCGTCCGTCGGCGTCGGCCCCGAGGGTGACCGTCACGCGCATCGGATGCCGCACGGCGGCGCGCTGGAACTCGTCGGCGCGGCTGAACTCGAACGCCACCGGACGGCCCGTGCGCAGCACCGCGAGGGCGACGAGATCCTCGGTGAACATCTCCTGCTTGCCCCCGAAGCCGCCGCCGAGGCGCGCGGTGTGCACGCGCACGCGGTCGCGGTCCAGTCCGAAGATGTGCGCGATCTCGTCGCGGGCGAGAAACGGCACCTGTGTCGACGATCGCAGCACGAGGCGGCCGTCGTCGTCGAGCCAGCCGATCGAGCCGTGGGTCTCCAACTGCGCGTGGGTGACCCGCGCGGTCTGCCAGGTTCCGGTCACCGTCACGGCGCTCGCCGACAGTGCGGCCTCGAGCTCGGCGGCGTCGGGGCCGGCGTGCACGCTCGCGATGACGTTGCGCCCGGCCTCGTCGACCCGGTCTGCGGGCGTGCGGTCGGGGTGCAGCAGGGGAGCTCCCGGCCGGCGCGCCTGTTCCGGATCGAAGACGGCGGGCAGCAGCTCGTAGTCCACGCGGACGAGCCTGCACGCCTCATCCGCCGCCTCGGCGGTCTCGGCGACCACCGCGGCGACCCGCTGCCCGACGTGGCGGACCACGTCGTCGAGCATGCGGGTGTCGTCGGGATCGTCGGTGCGGTGCTCGTGACGGCCGGTGGAGTAGCGGACGTCGGGAACGTCGGCGTGGGTGAAGATCGCGACGACGCCCGGCACCGCGCGGGCGGTCGTGGTGTCGATCGCCGTGATCCGCGCGTGTGCGTGCGGGCTCGTCACCAGCCGCAGCACGAGGGCGTCGGCCGCAGGGTGATCCGGCTCGAGGTCGAACGTGAAGCTCTCGTGCCCCTGCGTCAGCCGCGGGCCGGCGGGGGGCGCGACCGAGCGGCCGACGACGGCGGATGCCGATGCCTCCGCATCCGCGTCCGCGCGCCGTGCCGACCGCCCCGTTTCGCGCACCGCGGTCATGATCGCCTCGCGGATCGGGCGATACCCCGTGCACCGGCAGAGGTTGCCCTTCATGCGACGGTCGAGGTCGTCGAGGTCGCTCTCGCAGAGGGTCGAGGCCGTCACGCTCATGCCCGGCGTGCAGAACCCGCACTGGAACCCGAATCCGGTCGCCAGCGCCTCCTGCACCGGATGCAGCTCGTCGCCCGGCGCGAGTCCGGCCGCCGTGGTGACGTGTCGACCTTCGACGCGAACGGCAGGAATGAGGCAGGAGTGCACGGGGTCGCCGTCCAGCAGCACCGTGCACGCGCCGCAGTCGCCCGCGTCGCACCCCTTCTTGACCTCGGTGTGGCCCGTCTCGCGCAGGAGAGTGCGCAGGCACTGGCCGGGACGCGGCTCGGCATCCACCTCGGCGCCGTCGACGACCCACTTCATGCGAGCTCCCTCCGGATGTCCTCCGCGAGTGCGACGGCGACACCGCGACGCCAGTCCGCCGACCCGAGCGGGTCGGTGTAATACCCCGAGGAGTCCTCGATCGCGGCGGCGAGGGTCGCGGCATCCGGCAGCGTAGCGAAGCGCAGCACCGTGGGCCGCCAGGTCGCCGCCGTCACCCCGAAGACGCTGGCGCCATCCGGGTCGACCCGGCCCGTGACGACGGCTCCCGAACGGCCGTGCTCGGCGAGGGCGATCTTGCGCAGCGCGGCGCGGGAGCGCAGCGCCTTCGCCGGCAGGCGGATCGCGCGCAGCACCTCGCCGCGCTCAAGCGAGGTCGTGCCGTTGCCGGTGACGAGCTCGGCGACGGGGAGCTCACGGTCGCCCTCGCCGCTCCAGATCTCGGCGACCCCGTCGAGCCCGACGCAGAGCGCCACCATCGCGCCCGCCGCGAAGGCGCGGCAGATGTTGCCGCCGACGGTGGCGGTGTTCCAGATCTTGAACGAGGCGAGGAGGGCGTTCGCGGCATCGGGGATCATCGCGGCGGCGGTCCACGACGCCGGAGCCTCCCTCGAGAAGGCGACGAGCCGAGCGATGGTGCACGTCGCGGCGATGCGCAGGCCCTCGGCATCGGCGTCGAGGTCGGGCCAGCCCATGCCGGTGAGGTCGACGAAACCGGTCGTTGCCGGCTGCGGCTCGCTCATCAGCCACGTGCCGCCCGCCATGATCGTCTCACCCGGCGCGAGCAGGAGGTCCTCGCGGGTGCGCGCCGTCCGGAACGAGCGCACGCTGGTGATGTCCATGTGCCGCTCCGATCTGTTTCGCGTCCCGTCCGCGGCGTCGGGTGCGCGGACCGGATCGAGTCCGAGTGAAACAGAGTGCCGTTTCGCCCGTGTTTCACGCGCACGCAACAGGCTCGCAACGAGCGGCGATTACGGTGACGACCATGCGCGAGATCCTGTCCCCGGCGGCCCAGTGGGTGCGCGAGGGGCGTGCGTTCGCGATCGCGACGGTCGTCGCGGTCTCGGGCAGCGCGCCGCGGCCGGTCGGGGCGAGCATGATCGTCTCGGATGCCGCAGTGTTCGGAAACGTGTCCGGCGGGTGTGTCGAGGGCGCCGTCTACGAGCGGTGTCTCGAGGCGATCGACAGCGGAGCGGTGTCGGTCGACAGCTTCGGCTACAGCGACGGCGAGGGCCTCGCCGCGGGCCTCACCTGCGGGGGAGCGGTCGAGGTGCTCGTGCGCCCCGTGCTGCCCGGCGGCGCCGCGGCGGCCCAGCTCGCGCTGCTGGCGGAGCGGGATGCCGCCGGCATCCCCACCCGCTTCCGTCTCGTGACGTCGGGCGCTCTCCGCGGGACGGGTGTCGTCGAGCACGGGACCGCCGACGCGTCGGGGGCGGATGCCGCGCCGCACGCCGACGCGATCGTCGTCGAGGTGGGCGCACGCCCGCGGCTCATCGTGGTGGGCGCCGTGGAGTTCGCCGTCGCGCTCGCCCGACTCGGTCAGGCGATGGGGCAGCGGGTGAGCGTGGTCGATCCGCGGGAGGTCTTCGCCAACGCCGACCGCTTTCCCGGGGCAGAGGTCGTGGTCGACTGGCCCGACCGCTATCTGGCCGGCGAGCGGCTCGACGCTGCCACGGCGATCTGCGTCCTGAGTCACGATCCGCGTCTGGACGTTCCCGCGCTGCGGGTCGCGCTCGGCTCGCCCGCCGACTATGTCGGGGCCATGGGCAGCCGCCGCACCCACGACGACCGCCTCCGCCGCCTCCGCGACGCCGGCGTGGGCGACGCCGAGCTCGCACGCCTGCGCTCGCCGATCGGCCTCGACCTCGGCGGCGTCTGCGCCGACGAGACCGCCCTGTCGATCCTCGCCGAGATCATCGCCGATCGCCGGGGCGGGTCGGGTGCACGGCTGTCGGTCCTGGCCGGCCCCGTTCACGCCGCCGGCCGCCGCGACGCGCAGACGGCACCCGAGGCGGCAGGCGCCGTTGTCTGCGCGCCGGTCGCCGCCCTCGGCCCGGCGTCTTCTCGGCGGCCGTGACGATCTGCGGGGTCGTGCTCGCGGCGGGCGCCGGCACCCGCTTCGGCGGCCCGAAGGCGCTGGCCCGCACCGCCGCGGGCGAGCCGTGGCTGGCGCTCGCCGTCGGCACCCTCCGTGCCGCCGGGTGCGAGCCGGTCGTCGTCGTGCTGGGTGCGGGCGCCGACGAGGCGGAGCCGCTCGTGCCGGCGGGGGCCGTCGTGGTGCGCGTCGCCGACGGGCGCCGTGAGTTGTCGGCATCCGTCCGTCTCGGGCTGGAGGCGGCCGGCGTGTCGGGTGCCGTCGCTGCGCTCCTCGTTCCCGTGGATGTGCCGGAGCTGCCGGCATCGGCGTGTCGTCGAATGATGCGGGATGCCGACGCGGACACCCTGCGTCAGGCCGTGTACCGGGGTCGCCCGGGCCACCCGGTGCTGATCGGCCGGGCGCACGTGCCGCGGGTGGCCGGTGCGCTGACGGGCGACCGCGGCGCCGGCGCGTACCTGCGGGCGCACGGCGCCGAACGGGTGGAGTGCGCCGACCTGTGGCACGGCCGCGACCGCGACACCTCCGACTGACGCGGACGTCGCCCCTCCGCCCGCCGTCGGCAGCGCCCCTGTACGCCGCGGAAGCCGACGCGATACCCTCGCGGCACGGTACCGGCTCACTCACCAGGAGGCGTCATGATTCCCGAGATCAACTACTGGGCCGTGCTCATCGGCACGGTTCTCAGCATGGCGCTGGGCGCCGTCTGGTACTCGCCGGCGCTCTTCCTCGAGCGGTGGGCGCGCCTCGCGCGCATCGACAGGGGTGCGCGTCGCGGCTCGCCCGCGATCCCGCTGATGGTGTCGGCAGTCGTGACGTTCCTCACGGCGTGGGTGCTGGCCGGATCCGTCGCGATCGCGTGGCACTTCTACAGCGGCGGCTACCTCGCGTCGGCGCTCGTGACGGCGGTCACGCTCTGGGCCGGCTTCACTGCGGCGCGGGTCATCACGCATGACGCGTTCGAGGGGCGCCCGTCGCAGCTGACGGTGCTCACCATCGGGTTCGAGTTGACTTCGGTGCTGCTGATGGCGCTCGTCATCGGCCTGTGGCCTCCGGCCGGAACCGTGTGAGGGTCAGGGGGGCTCAGGGCGGCTCAGGCCGCGGCGCCCACCACGGCGGCGATCGCCGAGGTGAAGAAGCCCAGGCCGTCCACGCCCGAGCGCATCGCGTCGGGGGTGTTCGGGCCGAAGCCCGGCTCCACCGCGTGCTCGGGGTGGGGCATGAGGCCGACGACGTTGCCGTGCTCGTTCGTGAGACCCGCGATGTCGTCCAGCGAGCCGTTGGGGTTCACGCCGAGGTAGCGGAACGCGACGAGTCCGTCGCCCTCGATTCGCTTCAGCGTCTCGGCCGAGCAGATGTAGCCGCCGTCCGCGTTCTTGAGGGGGATGGTGATCTCCTGGCCGGTCTCGAACGCCGACGTCCAGGCGGTCGACGCGTTCTCGACGCGCAGGCGCTGGTCGCGCCGGATGAACTGCTGGTGGGCGTTGCGGATCAGACCGCCCGGCAGCAGATGAGCCTCCACGAGCATCTGGAAGCCGTTGCAGATGCCGAGCACGGGCATGCCCTTGGCGGCGGCATCCTTCACCTCGGTCATGATCGGGGCGAGCGCGGCGATCGCGCCGGCGCGCAGGTAGTCGCCGTAGCTGAAGCCGCCCGGCAGCACGAGCGCGTCGACATCCTCGAGATCGTGCGATCCGTGCCAGAGGGCCACGGGCTCGGCGCCCGCGAGGCGGATCGCGCGCTGGGCGTCGCCGTCGTCGAGCGAGCCCGGAAAGGTGATGACGCCGATGCGTGCGGTCATTCGACGACCTCGATGCCCACGACGTCCTCGATCACCGAGTTCGAGAGCACCTCGTCGGCCAGAGTGCGCACCGTCTCGAGCGTCTTCTCGTCGGCGACGTCCACGGTGAGTTCGAACCGCTTGCCGATGCGGACGGCCGAGAAGCCCTCCACGCCGAGGCGGCCGAGGGCGCCGGCGACGGCCTTGCCCTGCGGGTCCAGCAGCTCGGCCTTGGGCATGACATCGACGACGATGGTGGGCATTCGGTCCTCCTGAGGGCCGCCTGACGGCCGCGGGGTCGTCCCGCCGACGGATGCCGGAGCCGGTGCGCCGCGGGAGGGAAGGGGTCGCCCTCAGTCTACGGGCATCCCGCCCTCGGCATCCGTTGGCTCGGCGGCGCCGAGCGGAGCCGATGCCGTCGACTTGCCACGGCCGCCGTTACGCAACTGTGATCCGCTCGTGGGAGCGCTCCCTTGCCTTCCTGGGAGCGATCCCATAACGTCGTCGGTGTCCGGTGAGAGCGCTCCCATTCCGATAGCGACGCGGTAACGCGGGGAGACGGGAACGCAACCCACGCACCTGAAACACATCCACAAAGGAGTGACACGTGAACACACGCGCACTGCGGCGCATCGGCCTCGTGGCCGGCGTCGCGACCACCTCCGCCCTCGTCCTCGCCGGCTGCGCCGGTGGCGGCGGCGGAGCAGCCACGGCCGACCCCAACGAGAAGGTCACCCTGACCGTTGCGACCTTCAACGACTTCGGATACTCGGACGCCCTGTTCGCCGAGTACACGAAGGAGCACCCCAACGTCACGATCGTGCACAACAAGGCGGCCACGAGCAACGACGCGCGCGCCAACTACTTCCAGAAGCTCGGCAAGACGGGTCTCGCCGACATCGAGGCCATCGAGGTCGACTGGCTGCCCGAGGTCATGAAGTACTCCGACCTGCTCGCCCCGGTCCCCGCCGACCTGAAGAGCCGCTGGCTGGACTGGAAGACCAAGGCCGCCACCGACCCCAAGGGCAACCTCATCGGCTACGGCACCGACATCGGTCCCGAGGGCGTCTGCTACCGCTCCGACCTGTTCGCCGCGGCGGGCCTGCCGACCGACCGCGATTCGGTCGCGAAGCTGCTCACCGGCGACTGGAAGACCTACTTCGACACCGGTGCCAAGTACACCGCCGCGACCGGCAAGGCGTTCTTCGACTCCGCCGGCGGCACCTACCAGGGCATGATCAACCAGGTCGAGGCCGCGTACGAGAACCCCTCGGACGGCAAGATCACCATCGACCCGCAGGTCGAGACGATCTACAACCAGGTGCTCGACGCCGCCAAGACGCAGTCCGCCCACCTCAGCCAGTGGTCCGACGACTGGATGGCCGGCCTGTCCAACGGCTCGTTCGCGACGATGCTCTGCCCGGGCTGGATGCTCGGTGTCATCTCCGGTAACGCCAAGGACGTCAAGGGCTGGGACATCGCCAACGTCTTCCCCGGCGGCGGCGGCAACTGGGGCGGTTCGTACCTGACCGTCCCCGCCAACGGCAAGAACGTCGCGGCTGCCCAGCAGCTCGCCGACTGGCTGACCAGCCCCGACACGCAGCTCAAGGCGTTCGAGGCGGCCGGCACGTTCCCGAGCCAGGTCGACGCGATGAAGTCCGACACGCTGCTGAGCTCGAAGAACGAGTTCTTCAACAACGCCCCGGTGGGCCAGATCCTCACCGACCGCGCCAACGCGGTCACCGTGTCGCCCTTCAAGGGCCAGTTCTACTTCCAGATCAACGACGCGATGCAGAAGGCTCTGACCCGCGTCGAAGAGGGAACGCAGGACAAGGCCGCCTCGTGGGCGCAGTGGCAGACGGAAGTCGCCGCCATCAAGTAAGGACGACGGCAGACATGTGACAGCGGGCCCGGGGGACCCTCCCGGGCCCGCTCCCTGCCTCAACCACGAGATCAAAGGACTGAAGAGTGGACACGACCAGAACCTCCACGCGCGTGCGCGGCGCCGCCGCCATCGCCGCGCGTCAGCCGAAACGGATCGGCTTCGGCAGCCGGCTGAGCTCGTGGGACCTCAAGCTCTCGCCGTACCTGTACATCTCCCCGTTCTTCATCCTGTTCCTCGTCGTCGGGCTCTTCCCGATCGGGTACACCGCGGTGATCTCCTTCATGGACTGGGACCTGGTGCGAAACTCCGGCACGTTCGTCGGGTTCGACCAGTACGCCACCGTGATCTCCGACCCGAAGTTCTGGGCGGCGCTGCGCAACACCTTCAGCATCTTCCTGCTGTCGTCGGTGCCGCAGCTCATCGCCGCCGTGTTCATCGCGGCGTTGCTGGATCAGAACATCCGCGCCAAGACCTTCTGGCGCATGGGCGTGCTCGTCCCCTACGTCATGGCCCCGGTCGCCGTGGCCCTGATCTTCTCGAACATGTTCGGTGACCAGTACGGCATCATCAACACCTGGCTGAGCAGCATCGGGCTGCCTCCCGTCATGTGGCATTCCGACACCTTCGCCAGCCACATCGCGATCGCCACGATGGTGAACTTCCGCTGGACCGGCTACAACACCCTCATCCTGCTGGCGGCGATGCAGGCCATCCCGCGCGACTACTACGAGGCCGCGACGGTCGACGGTGCCGGAAAGGTGCGCCAGTTCTTCGCGATCACCCTGCCGAGCCTGCGCCCCACCCTGATCTTCGTGATCATCACGTCCACCATCGGTGGCCTGCAGATCTTCGACGAGCCGCGCATGTACGACCAGACCGGCACCGGCGGCGCGAACAACCAGTGGCTGACGATCTCGCTCTGGCTCTACGACCTCGGCTGGGGCCAGTGGAACCTGGGCCGCGCCGCCGCGCTGGCCTGGATCCTCTTCATCATCATCCTGGTGATCGGCGTCATCAACCTCTTCATCACCCGCAACCTGGTGCGCGACGAAGGAAGCCGCAACACCCTCACCCGGGCACAGATGCGCGCCGCCCGACGCGCAGCCCGTGCCGCGGTCGCCGCCGATCGCGCGGCGGCATCCGAACCCCGTCGCACGAACGAATCAGCGGAGGTGACGCGATGAGCGTCCTCAACGAACAGGCCGTCCCCGTCGTCGACGACGCGCTGCCGACCCCGGGTCGGGGCGAGAAGAAGCGTCGTCCGCGCCACGTCAAGGGCACCCGCCCGGGCTGGATCGTCTACGCCTGCCTCGCCGCCGTGCTCGTCGGCAGCCTCTTCCCCTTCTACTGGTCGCTGCTGATCGGCTCCGGCGACTCGTACACGATCCGCGACCCGAACATGTCGTGGATCCCGGGCGGCAACTTCTTCGCCAACGCCGCGAAGGTCATGAACGATCCGGCCGTGAACTTCTGGATGGCCCTATGGAACTCGATCATCAGCTCCGGCCTGATCGCCATCTCGGTCGTGTTCTTCTCCACGCTTGCGGGCTGGGCGTTCGCCAAGCTCACGTTCAAGGGATCGAGCTGGCTGCTCGTCTTCGTCATCGCGACGATGGCCGTGCCCACCCAGCTCGGCGTCGTGCCGCTGTACATCCTGTTCAGCGACATGGGCTGGACCGGTCAGCTCGGCGCGATCATCGTGCCCGCCCTCGTGAGCGCGTTCGGCGTGTTCTGGATGACGCAGTACCTGCGCCAGGCGGTGCCCGACGAGCTGATCGAGGCGGCCCGCGTGGACGGGGCGAGCTCGTTCCGCACCTTCCTCACCGTCGGCCTGCCGGCCGCGCGGCCCGCCGCTGCCATGCTTGCGCTGTTCACCTTCGTGTCGGCGTGGAACAACTTCTTCTGGCCGTTCATCGTTCTCGACCGGCAGAACCCGACGCTGCCCGTGGCGCTGTCGCTGCTGCAGTCCAACTACTTCATCGACTACTCGATCGTGCTCGCGGGCGTGCTTCTGGCCACGATTCCGCTGCTGATCCTGTTCGTCTTCGCCGGCAAGCAGCTGGTCAGTGGCATTATGCAAGGCGCGGTCAAGGGCTGAGCGCCCGACCGCTTCAGAAAGGTCGACTCATGACAGAGTTCTCCCGCTCCTTCCCGGAGGGCTTCCTCTTCGGCGCGGCCACTGCCGCCTACCAGATCGAAGGCGCCGCCTTCGAAGACGGCCGCACGGCATCCATCTGGGACGCCTTCAGCCGCGTGCCCGGCGCGGTGATCGGCGCCGACAACGGTGACGTCGCGTGCGATCACTACCACCGCTTCCGCGGCGATGTGGCCCTGATGAAGGACCTCGGACTCGACACCTACCGCTTCTCGGTCTCCTGGTCGCGCGTGCGCCCCGACGGCGGCCCCGTCAACCGCAAGGGGCTCGACTTCTACGAGCGCCTGGTCGACGAACTGCGGGCGAATGACATCCTGCCGTGGCTCACCCTCTACCACTGGGACCTGCCGCAGGCGATCGAGGAGAAGGGCGGCTGGACCGTCCGTTCCACGAGCGAGCAGTTCCTCGAGTACGCGCTGAGCGTTCACGACGCGCTGGGCGACCGGGTGCAGAACTGGACGACGCTCAACGAGCCGTGGTGCTCGTCCTTCCTCAGCTACACCGCCGGCATCCACGCGCCGGGTCGCTACAGCGCGACCGATGGCGTGCTGGCCGCGCACCACCTCATGCTCGGCCATGGCGCGGTCGTGCGGGAGCTCCGCGAGCGGGACGCCGATCTGCGCCTCGGCATCACGCTGAACCTCACGGTGGCCGACGCGGTCGACCCCGCGGATGCCGCGGATGCCGATGCCGCCCGCCGTATCGACGGGCAGTTCAACCGGTGGTTCCTCGACCCGATCTTCCGCGGCGCGTACCCCGCCGATGTGATCGAGGACATCCGCGCCGTCGCGCCCGAGGCCATCGACGCGCTCGAGGCGGCGAATCAGCCGGGCGACCTGAACACCATCTCGCAGCCGCTGGACGCGCTCGGGGTGAACTATTACCACGGCGAGTTCGTGGGTGGCGCACCCGACCCGCAGCCACCGCTGCCGGGCGATGCGCCGACCGACCGGCCCGCGGCATCCCCCTTCCCGTCGCACGAGGGCATCTACTGGCACGATCGTGGTCTGCCGCGCACCAACATGCACTGGGAGGTGCAGCCCGAGGGGCTGACGCGTCTGCTGCAGCGCGTCTGGGCCGAGTACGCCCAGCCGGCCGGCACCGCCCTGTACGTCACCGAGAACGGCGCGTCGTACGACGACGAGCTCGTCGTCGAAGACGGTGTCGCGCGCGTGCACGACCTCCCGCGCACGCAGTTCCTGCTGGCCCATCTGGAGGCGATCCTCGACGCCGCCGATGCGGGCGTGGACGTCCGGGGCTACTTCTACTGGTCGCTGCTGGACAACTTCGAGTGGGCCTGGGGATATGCCAAGCGCTTCGGGATCGTCCACGTCGACTACGACACCCAGGTGCGCACCGCGAAAGACAGCGCGCTGGAGTATCGTCGGGTCATCGCCGCCCGCGCACTCGATGACGCGGCGGGTCCGGTCTCCGGGGCCGTCTCGCATCCCGGTGCTCCGATCTCGACTCTTCAGAGGTAGCCCGTGACCATCGACACTCCGCGAGTCGCCCCGACGATCGAAGAAGTCGCGACCGCCGCGGGAGTGTCGCGGTCGACCGTCTCCCGCGTCGTCAACGGCTCCACGGCCGTGAGCCCGGCGGCGCTGGAAGCGGTGCGGCGCGCCATCGCGGAGCTGAACTACGTGCCCAATCGGGCCGCGCGCTCTCTCGCGAGTCGTGCCACGATGGCGATCGCCCTCGTCGTGCCCGAAGACACCACGCGCTTCTTCGGCGACCCGTTCTTCGCATCGGTGGTGTCGGGCATCAACACGCGGCTCAGCCGGTCTGAGTACGTGCTCAACCTGATCATCGCGAGCGACGATCCGGGCGACAAGACCTCGGCGTACGTGCGCAGCGGCGCCGTCGACGGCGCCATCGTCGTCTCGCACCACACGAGCGACACGTTCATCGACCGCATCGCGAACGTCGTCCCCGTCGTCTACGGCGGTCGCCCGGTGCGGGAGCGCGAACGCGACTACTACGTCGACGTCGACAACGTGGCGGGGGGACGCGAGGCCACGGAGTATCTGATCGGTCGCGGCTTCCGCCGGATCGCGACGATCGCCGGCCCCGTCACCATGCCCGCCGGCGTCGACCGTCTCGTGGGCTTTCGCGATGCGCTCTCCGCCGCGGCGCTCGAGCCGGTCGCCGAGGAGGACGGCAACTTCACGGCCGACGGCGGATCCGCCGCGATGCAGCGGATCCTCGATGCGGGCGTCGAGTTCGACGCGCTCTTCGTCGCGAGCGATCTCATGGCCCGCGGTGCGCTCGCGGCGCTCGGCCGCGCGGGCATCCGCGTGCCCGAGGATGTCGCGATCGTGGGCTTCGACGACTCGCCCGTTGCCTGCACGGTCAACCCGCAGCTCACGACGATGCGCCAGCCCTCCCACGAGCAGGGGGAGCGCATGGCCGACATGCTGCTGTCGATCCTCTCCGGCGGCACGCCCGACCGTGTGACGATCCTGCCCACGGAGCTCATCGTCCGCGACTCCGCCTGACCTCGGCATCCGCGGGGCGCCGCGTCGGTCGGCGCCGCCCCGCGTCCGTGGATCCGGCGCCGAGCGTCAGCCGACGTTCTCGGGATCGCCGCCGAGCGGGCCGATGGGAACGATGGGGCCGCCGTCGTCGGCGCCGGTCTTGCGCGCTCGGGCGATGGCGTTGCCGAGGTGGTAGATGACGAGAGCGGCCACGGTGCCCAGAACGATGGCGCCGAAGCTGAGCGTTCCGAGGTTCATCGTGAAGCCCGCGATCGCGATGACGAAGGCCACGGCGACCGTGTACTGGTTGACCGGGCGGGAGAAGTCCACCTGGTTGTCGACCCAGATCTTGATGCCGATGACGCCGATGAGGCCGTAGAGCGCGGTCGTCACGCCGCCGAGCACGCCCGCGGGCATCGCGAAGATCACTGCGCCGATCTTCGGGGAGAAGGCCAGCAGGATCGCCACGGTGCCGGCGACCCAGTAGGCGGCCGTCGAGTACACACGGGTTGCGGCCATGACGCCGATGTTCTCGCCGTAGGTGGTCGTTCCCGAGCCTCCGCCCAAGCCCGCGATGGTGGTCGCCAGGCCGTCGGCGATCAGCGCGCGACCGGTGCGCTTGTTGATCGAGGGATCGCCGGTCATGGTGGCGACGCCACGCACGTGGCCCACGTTCTCGGCGATCAGCACGAGGATCACCGGCAGGAACATCGGCAGCATCGCCCACGCGTGCGCGTCGCCGAACGCCGGCAGGTGGAACTGGGGAAGGCCGATCCACGCGGCATCCGCGACGCCGTCCCATTTCACGCGGCCCATCAGCGCGGCCACGACATAGCCGACGACGACACCGAGGAAGATCGAGATGCGGCCGAGGAAGCCACGGAAGAACACCGCGAAGAGGATGCACGCGGCCAGCGTGATGCCGCCGAGCAGCGCGTCCTGCTGGAAGTTCGTCCACGCCACGGGGGCGAGGTTCAGGCCGATGAGCGCGACGATCGCGCCCGAGACGACCGGCGGCATGAGCTTCTCGATCCAGCCGGTGCCGGTGGCCTGCACGAGCGAACCGATGCCGGCCAGCAGCACGCCGGCCACGAACACGCCGAGCAGGGCCTGACTGATCTGCTCGCCGGTCTCGAGCGCCTTCCCGCCGCCCGGACCGAGCGCCAGGATCGGGGCGATGAACGCGAACGAGCTGCCGAGGTAACTGGGCAGACGGTTGCCGGTCAGCAGCAGGAACAGCAGCGTCCCGATGCCGGAGAACAGCAGCGTCGTCGACACGGGGAAGCCCGTCAGCAGCGGCACGAGGAAGGTCGCGCCGAACATCGCCACCACGTGCTGGGCGCCGATGGCGATCGTCGCCGGCCATCCGAGCCGCTCGTGCGGCTTGACGACGGCGCCGGGCTCGACGGTGCGGCCGTCTCCGTGGGTGGTCCAGATGGGCATGCTCGTGCTCCTTCTTCGGCGGGGCGGTCGGCCGTGCGGTCGGCGGTGGGGCGGGCGGCGGATGCCCAGGTCAGGCTACCTGGGAGCGGGCTGTGAGCCGCGCACGCGCGCCGTGAAAGAGCGCTCCCGTCTCAGTTGCGCTCGCCCCGCGGCAGATGCTGAGGTGTCACGGCCTGCCGCGTGGCATCGAGCACCGAGGCGACCGACGCCGCCACCACGTCCGGGCGTTTCGACGCGCGGCTACGCCGCGCGCTCACCTCTCCGGTCGCCCCGCGAGCGCAGCGAGTCGAAACGCGCTTCCCCGTCAGTCGGTCAGCTTCTCGAGCAGTTCGCGGTACTTGGCGGCCGTGCGCTCGACGATCTCGGCGGGCAGCTCGGGCGGCGTCCCCTGCCCGTTCCAAGCCGCGGCGAGCCAGTCGCGGACGATCTGCTTGTCGAAGCTCGCCATCCGCTCGGCGGGGGTCGTCCCGCGCGCCCAGGCGGCGGCATCCCAGTACCGCGACGAGTCGCTCGTGAGCACCTCGTCGGCCAGGGTGAGCACGCCGTCGGCATCCACCCCGAACTCGAACTTCGTGTCCGCGAGGATCACGCCCTTCGCCTCCGCGGTCGCCGCCGCGCGGCGGTAGATCCCGAGGGACAGGTCGCGCAGCTGCGCGGCCCGCTCGGCGCCGACCAGTTCTTCGGCGCGCGCGAACGAGATGTTCTCGTCGTGCTCTCCCATCGGCGCCTTGTACGCCGGAGTGAACAGCGGCTCGGGCAGGCGGTCGCCGTCCTGCAGGCCGGCGGGCAAGGGGATGCCGCACACCGTCCCCTCGGCGACGTACTCCTTCCACCCCGATCCGGTGAGGTAGCCGCGCACGACGCACTCGATGGGCAGCATGTCGAGGGTGCGCACGATCATCGCCCGCCCCACGACGGCGGCCGGAACCAGATCCACCGCATCGTCCGACTCGGCTACGAGCGCGTGGGTCGCGGCGAGGTGGTTCGGGATGCGCCGTCCGCCGTCGGCGCCGGAGAGCTGATCGAACCACCACAGACTGAGAGTCGTGAGCAGCTCACCCTTGCCCGGGATGCCGGGACTCAGCACGTGATCGAAGGCGCTGACCCGGTCGCTCGCGACGACGAGCATGCGCTCCGCCGGCGCGGGGCCACCCTCCGCGGGGCGGTACAGGTCGCGCACCTTGCCCGAGTAGACGTGGGTCCAGCCGGGCAGATCGGCGGGCGCGGCGGAAGGCGAGGAGGCGTCGGTCACGCGTCCATTATCGCGGGGTGATGCGGTCGACGAACGCGTAGGCCTCCGCCACGACGTCGGGCCAGAGCTCCACGGCATCCGGTCCGACGAAGACCCACTCGCGCATCGCGCGGCCGCGCATGGTCATCCGTTCCGCCCTGCCGGTCTGCTCGAGCGCGGTGACCCTCTCTTCGGGCAGCTTCGCGATCAGTCCCGACCGATAGCCCATGAACGCGAACACCTTCCCGCGGATGCGCAGGCCCTCGCTGCCGAACATCGGGCCGATGTCGACGCCCGGGAGCACCATGTACTCGGCGGCGATGTCGTCGAACGCCGCGCGCGCCTCGGTCGTCATGAGCAGACCGTAGCGCGCCGTGACAAATCAGCATATAGTCCATGTGGACTAATCAAGATGGAATAACAAGCGGCGGAGGAGAACAGTCGTGAAGAGCGCCGTGGACCGGCTCACACCGTTGGGAGTGATGGTGCTCGCGCTGCTGCGCGAGGACGACATGCACCCCTACGAGATGATCCGGCTGATGCGGCACCGTCACGACGATCGCATCGTGTCGGTGACCAACGGCACGATGTACCACACCGTCGCACGTCTGGAGAAGTCCGGTCTGCTCGCCGAGGTCGGCGTCGATCGGGACGGCAACCGGCCGGAGCGCACGACGTACACCCTCACCGATGCCGGCCACGAGGTCGTCCAGGACTGGGTGCGCCGGGAGCTTCCGCTCCTGGACCGGCACGTCGAGTTCCGCGTGGCGCTGGCCGAGGCGCACAATCTCCCCCGCGAGGACGTCGTGGCGTTGCTGTCGACCCGTCGGGAGCATCTCGCCCGTGCGCGCGACGAGCTCGCCGACGGCATCGCCCATGCGCGCGAGAGCAAGACCGGGCCGGCATCCGTCATCGAGCAGTACCTCATCGAGATCGATCGCGAGCGCGCCCTGCTCGCCGCCGACCACGACTGGCTCGCCGACCTGCTGGAACGGCTCGCCCACCCCGACTTCGTGTGGGGATCACACGAGAAAACCGATCGCTATCTGGCACAGAGAGAAGCCGCACGCTCATGACCGAACAACGCACGCGCGATGTGACCGCGCCCGCACCCACCCCCGAACGCAACCCGTGGCCCGCCCTCTGGGCGCTCGTCATCGGGTTCTTCATGATCCTGGTCGACACCACCATCGTCTCGGTGGCCAACCCCGCCATCAAGGCGGCCCTCGACCCGTCCACCAACAACCTCGACAATGTCGTGTGGGTCACGTCGGCCTACCTCCTGGCGTATGCCGTGCCCCTGCTGATCACCGGCCGTCTGGGTGATCGATTCGGACCGAAGCGCATCTACCTCATCGGCCTCGCGATCTTCACGCTCGCATCCCTGGGCTGTGGCCTGTCGGGATCCCTCGAGATGCTGATCGTCTTCCGCGCGATCCAGGGCCTGGGTGCCGCACTCATGACCCCGCAGACGATGGCCGTCATCACCCGCACCTTCCCGCCCCAGCGCCGCGGCGCCGCGATGGGCCTGTGGGGAGCGACCTCCGGGGTCGCCATGCTCGTCGGGCCGCTCGCCGGAGGCCTGCTCGTGGACGGCCTCGGCTGGGAGTGGATCTTCTTCGTCAACCTGCCCGTCGGCGTGATCGGCTTCGTCCTCGCGTGGATGCTCGTCCCGAACCTCGAGACGCACCCCCACCGCTTCGATCTGGTCGGGGTCGTCCTGAGCGCGGTCGGCCTGTTCCTCATCGTCTTCGGTCTGCAGGAGGGTGAGCACTTCGACTGGGCCGCCTGGGTCTGGACGATGATCGCGGGCGGCGTCGTGGTCATGGCGCTCTTCATCTGGCAGCAGGCGAAGACCCGCAGCGAGCCGCTCGTGCCGCTCGGACTGTTCCGCGACCGCAACTTCTCCGTGTCGAACTTCACGATCGCCACGGTCGGCTTCACGGTGACGAGCATGTCGCTGCCGCTCATGTTCTTCGTGCAGCTGGCGCGCGGTCTCACGCCCACCGAATCGGCGCTCCTGCTCGTGCCGATGGCCGTCGCCGCGGGTGTGCTCTCGCCGCTGACCGGCCGGCTGCTCGACCGGGTCGACGCCCGCGTCCTGCTGGCGCCGGGGCTGCTGCTGGTCGCCGGATCGCTCTTCTGGTACTCCTCGCTGATGCACGCCGACACTCCGATCTGGATGTTCCTGCTGCCCTCGTTCCTGATGGGCGTCGGAAACTCCGGCATGTGGGGGCCGCTGGCCACCACGGCGACCCGCAACCTCGAGCCGCGCCAGGCCGGCGCCGGCGCGGGCATCTACAACACGACGCGCACGATCGGTTCGGTGCTCGGCTCGGCGGCGATCGCCGCGTTCATGCAGTCGCGTCTCGAGGCGAACCTGCCGGGCGCCTCGAACGCCGGCGGCGACTTCGGTGCGGGCCAGCTGCCCGCGTTCGTCGTCGACGGCTTCTCGAACGCCATGGCGCAGACGATCCTGCTGCCGGCGATCGTGCTGCTGATCGGCGTCGTCGCCGTGCTGTTCATGCAGCGCCCGCCGCACCTCGTCAAGCGCTGAGCGCGCGCGGCATCGCCCATCGCCGCCCGGTGAGGCCCGACGACGACACGACTCGTCAGTCGAGCGCCACCCGGGCGGCGATGTCGCGCCGGTAGTGCGAGCCCTCCAGGCCGATCCGCTCGAGAGCGGCATACGCCTGGTCGCGCGCGGCGCCGAACGAGGAACCGGTCGCCACGACATTGAGCACGCGTCCCCCCGTCGCCACCAGCTCGTCGCCGCTCACCGCCGTCGCGGCGTGGGCGAGGTGCACTCCCGGGACGGATGCCGCGGCATCCAGCCCCGTGATGACCCGCCCGGTACGCGGCGCCTCGGGGTAGCCCTCGCTCGCGAGCACCACGGTGATCGCGGCGGTGTCGGCGAACTCCGGTGCCGGCTCGTCCTCGAGCGTGCCGGATGCCGCCGCCATCAGCAGTCGCGACAGAGGGCTGGTCAGACGGGCGAGCACGACCTGGGTCTCGGGGTCGCCGAAGCGGGCGTTGAACTCGATGACCTTGATGCCGTCGGCGGTCAGGATGAGTCCCGCGTAGAGCAGACCGATGAAAGGAGTGCCCTCGGCATCCAGCGTGCGGATGACCGGCTCGGCGACCGTGCGGGTCACCTCGGCGACGAACGCCTCCTCGCTGCCGAAGTCGTCGCTCAGCCAGGGCAGCGGCGAGTACGCGCCCATGCCGCCCGTGTTGGGGCCCGTGTCACCGTCATACGCGCGCTTGAAGTCCTGCGCGGGGCTGAGCGCGCGCACCGTGTCGCCGTCGCTGACGAAGAAGAGCGACACCTCCGGGCCGGAGAGGAACTCCTCCACCAGCACGGGACCGGTGGGAAGGTACGTATCGGCGTGCGCGAGCGCCGCGTCGCGGTCGTCGGTGACGACGACGCCCTTCCCGGCGGCCAGCCCGTCGGCCTTCACGACGTGCGGCGCGCCGTAGGCGTCGAGGGCGGCTTCGACCTCGGCGCGGGTCGTGGCCCGCGTCGCCCGACCGGTGGGCACGTGGGCGGCATCCATGATCCGCTTCGCGAACGCCTTCGAGCCCTCCAGCTGCGCCGCGGCCTTTCCGGGGCCGAACACCGGGATGCCGTGCTCCCGCAGGGCGTCGGCGACTCCCGCGACCAGCGGCGCCTCGGGGCCGATGATCACGAGGTCGATGTCGTGGTCGTTGGCATACTCGGTCACCGCGGCGGGGCTGTTGGCATCGAGGGCGGCGACGATCGTGGCGTCGGCGGCGATGCCGGCGTTGCCGGGGGCCGCGAACAGGTCGTGGCCCGCGTTCTCCCCCTTCAGAGCGAGGAGGATGGCGTGCTCGCGGGCACCGGAACCGAGGACGAGAATGCGCACCCGGCCAGCCTACCGACGGGCCGCCGCGTCGTGAGTGCGGGCTAGCGTGGAGGCATGGCCCGCAAGATCTCCACCGCCGACGGTCGTGAAGCCCTCGCCGCTGTCACCGCGGCGAGGGATGCCGACGTGACACCCCCGCGCACGGCGATGGCGACCGCCGTGCGCTACCTGCTCCAGCTGCTGGCAGAGAAGGCCCCCGGCAACACCGTCGAGGTGCGCGTGCCGCCGTTCGGCGCGGTGCAGGTGGTCGAGGGCCCGCGGCACACCCGCGGTACCCCGCCGAATGTCGTCGAGACAGACGCGACCACCTGGATCGCGCTCGCGACCGGTGCCGAGTCGTGGGCCGATGCCCTGGGTGCCGGACGCATTCTCGCGTCCGGCACCCGGGCCGACCTCGCACCCCTGCTGCCGCTGCGTCCGTGAGACCGCCGCCGCGGGGCGGGCGCGGTCAGACGGTGACGACGATCTTGCCGCGGGTGTGGCCCTCTTCGAGAGCGGCGTACGCGGCGGCGGCCTCGTCGAGCGGATAGGTCGCGGCGATCTCGACGCGCAGCTCACCCGACGCGACCAGTTCAGCCAGCTCGCCCAGCTGCGACGCGTTCGGGCGCACCCACACGTAGTGGCCGCCGAACTCGGTGCGTGCGCGGGCGTCGGCGATCGAGGCGACGACGCCGCCGTCGGCGAGCAGATCGGGCGTCGAGTCGAGCGTCGAGCCGCCGACGAAGTCGATGATGACATCGAACCCCTCGGGGGCGATCTCGCGGGCCGCAGGGACGAGGCCCTCGCCGTAGACGACGGGCTCGGCGCCCAGATCGCGGAGGTACGCGTGGTTGCGCTCCGACGCCGTGCCGACGACACGAGCCCCGAGCCGGCGTGCGAGCTGCACGCCGAACGAGCCCACCCCGCCGGCGGCGCCGTGGATCAGCACGGTCTGACCCGCGCCGACACCGGCGCGCTCCAGCGTCTGCAGCGCCGTCAGCCCGGCCAGCGGCAGCGCGGCGGCATCCTCGAACGACAGACCTTCCG
Organism: Microbacterium sp. SCN 69-37; assembly: GCF_001724435.1. Taxonomy (NCBI): domain Bacteria; kingdom Bacillati; phylum Actinomycetota; class Actinomycetes; order Micrococcales; family Microbacteriaceae; genus Microbacterium; species Microbacterium sp. SCN 69-37. Next base: position 23,148 of record NZ_MEEL01000030.1, on the reverse strand, counting down.
GCTTGAGGGTGGCGGTGCGCACCGGCACCGGCATGAACTCGGCGACCGAGCCGTTCTCGACGATGTCGGCGCGGGCGTAGGCGAGCACCGCGTCACCGACGGCGAACTCGGGGGTGTCCAGTCCCGTCTTCTCGACGATGCCGGCGACGTCCCAGCCGGGCACGACCGGAAGGCGGGTGTCGATGAGGCCGCGCAGGTAGCCCTCGCGGATCTTGTAGTCGACGGGGTTGATCCCGGCGGCGACGACCCTCACCACCAGGGTGTCGGGGCCGATATGGGGCTCCTCACGGTCGGTGAGCTCGAAGCGGTCGTTGCCGCCGAAATCCGAATAGACGAGTGCCTTCATGCTGAGTTCCAACCGTCGGCGGACACCATCCATTCCTCGGGGCAGGCGCCGCGCCTATTCTGGGGGCGTGATCAGACTCGCCACGATCGGCACCAGCACCATCACCGAGAAGTTCGCGGATGCCGTCGCGCAGACGCCCGGCATCCGCATCGACGTGGTGTTCTCCCGCGACGCGGCGCGCGGTCGCGCGTTCGCCGATCGGCTCGGCATCGACGGCGTGAGCACCGACCTCGAGGCGCTGCTGGCCTCAGGCGAGGTGGATGCCGTCTACGTGGGGTCGCCGAACGGAGCCCACGCCGCGCAGGCCGAAGCGGCCATCGCGGCGGGTGTGCACGTGTTCCTCGAGAAGCCGGCGACACCGACGGCGGACGAGTTCGCGCGCCTCGTCGAGGCGGCCCGGGCCCGTGGGGTCGTCGTGTTCGAGGGCATGCGCAACGCGTACGACCCGGGCATGACCCGTCTGCGTGCCCTGCTGCCCCAGGTGGGAACGGTGCGGCTGGTGTCGTTCGGGCAGAGCCAGCGGTCGGCGCGGTATGACCTCGTCCTGGCCGGCGAGACGCCGAACATCTTCGACCCGGCTCTCGCGGGCGGAGCGCTGTTCGATCTGGGTGTCTATCCGCTCAGCGCCGCGATCGAGCTGTTCGGCGCACCGGGTGCGGTGGTCGGGGCGACGGCGACGATCGCGACCGGTGCCGACGGCGCGGGTGCCGCCGTGCTCTCCTACGACGGCTTCGTCGTGCAGATTGCCTTCTCCAAGATCGGCGCCTCGCGTCGACCGAACGAGATCCAGGGCGAGCTCGGCACGATCGAGATCGATGAGATCACCGCGCCGCGCCGGATCACGCTCGACCTGTTCTCCGGCGTGCACGAGGAGATCGAGATCGACGGCCCCGACAACAACATGCGCTTCGAGGTGGCCCGCTTCGCCCAGCTCGTCCGTGGAGATGACGAGGCATCTGCCGACCAGCGGCGCAGCCTCGAGGTGCTGCGCGCCGTCGAGGCGATCCGTGCCGGTGCCGAGAAGCTGCGCGCCGGATCGGGACGCGCCGCGCGGTGAGCGCCGGGGTCGAGCTCGACACGCTGGTGCGGATGCGACGCGTGCGCGACATGATGGACCGCGATTTCGCCCAGCCCCTCGACCTGCCCACCCTTGCGCGGGCCGTGCACGTCTCGCCGGGTCACCTATCGCGACAGTTCCGGCGGGCCTACGGCGAAACGCCCTACTCGTACCTGATGACGCGTCGTGTCGAACGCGCCATGACCCTCCTGCGGACGACGCAGCTCGCCGTCACCGACATCGCGCTCGCCGTCGGCTGCCCGTCTCTGGGTACCTTCACCACACGCTTCACCGAGCTGGTGGGCGTGTCTCCGGGACGCTATCGCACCCGCGGCGCGCCCTTCCGCGTCGGCATGCTCCCCTGCATCGCCCGTCGGCTGACCCGACCGGTCAGGAATCGAGAAGCGCTCCCGCGCGAGACCGGCCTATCGTGAGGCCCATGAGCATCAGCATCCACTCCTCCTTCCTGCCGCACATCGACGCCGAGGCGTCGCTCGCGTTCTACCGCGACGTGCTGGGATTCGAGGTGCGCCTGGATGTGGGCTACGAGCACCTGCGGTGGATCACGGTCGGCCCCGCCGGCCAGCCCGACACCGCGATCGTGCTGCACCCGGTCGGTGTGGGACGCGACATCAGCGACGACGAACGGCGGACGCTCGCCGAGCTCGTCGCGAAGGGCAGCTACTTCGGGGTCAACCTGGCTTCCGACGACCTCGACGGCGACATCGCCCGCCTGGCGGCGGCGGGCGCCGACATCGTGCAGTACCCGACCGATCAGGACTACGGGCTGCGGGATGCCGCGGTGCGCGATCCCGCCGGCAACCTCCTGCGCATCCAGCAGTCCCACTGAGAGGAGACACCCATGAGTGACACCAAGAGCGGCTTCAGCGCCGATGAGCGTGCGGCGATGGCGCAGCGCGCCGAAGAGCTGCGATCCACGAAGGGGCTGAAGGGCGCCGCCAAACAGGCCGCGGAGCTCGAGGCGTGCATCGCGGCGATCGACGCGTTGACCGGCACCGACAGGGAGGTGGCCACACTGCTGCACCGCGTCGTCACCGAGGAAGCGCCGCAGCTCGCGCCGAAGACCTGGTACGGCTTCCCGTCCTACGCCCGCGAGGGGAAGGTGGTCGTCTTCTACCAGCCGGCATCGAAGTTCGACACGCGATACGGCACGGTGGGCTTCCAGGAGGACGCGCTGCTGGATGACGGGGACATGTGGGCGACGTCCTTCGCCGTCGTCGCCGTGACACCGGCCGTGGAAAAGACGCTGCGGGAGCTCGTCGCCCGCTCGGTGGGCTGAGCGCGCACCGCCGGCATCCGGCGAAGGTCGGCGCCGGATCGCGCCGGGTCGGCGCGGGCGACGACCTAGACTGGTGGGGTTCCACCGTCCCCGATCCGATGAGTCCGACGTGTCCGACGACGCCCCCGCTCCCACCCGTACCCACGGCGCAGGAGCGACCCGCACCTTCGATGTGCGTCATGTGCAGATCGGTCGCGCCCTCCTCGCGGCCCTCGCCGCTGTGATGGTGACCTTCTCGCCCGACCACTCGGCATCCGTCGGTCTCGCCGTCTTCAGCGGGTGGGCGATCGCCACCGCGCTCGTGCTCCTGATCGGTGCGTGGCTCGCCTTCCCGCGCGAGCGCCGTTCTGTTCCGATCCTGCTCGGGGTGCTGACCCTGCTCGCGGGGATGGCCACCGGCATTCCGGGGCTGCGTTCGACGGCGCTGTTCTTCGTCGTCGTCATCGCGTGGGCGCTCATCGCGGGTGTCGCCGAGCTCATCGGGGGCGTGCGGCTGCGCCGCAGCGCCGCGTCCCTCGAGGGCGTCCTTCGCAGCGAGCGCCGCGACGAGGGGCGCGACGGCGTGCTCGCGGGTGCGCTCACCATCGCGCTCGGCATCGGTCTGCTTCTGGTGAACCCCGCGTACAGCCTGGAGTACTTCATCTCCGAGGCCGGGCGTTCCTTCACCCTGACCGGCATCACCATCGGTGTCGGCCTCTTCGGCGGCTATGCCGCCATCATCGCCGTCTTCCTCGGCATCGCCGGCTTCTCGCCGCGACGCCCCGCCGCCGAGGACGGCACCCGTTCAGGAGGTTCCGCATGAGCGAGCCGCGTCCCACCCGTCGTGATCTGCTCAAGCCGGTGCAGCTGCTGGGCTTCGCCTTCGCCGCCGCCCTGTTCTCCGGCCTCGTCACGCTCGTCTCGATGGGGTTCTTCCAGGACCTCACCGGCGACGAGCGGGTGCACGTCGTCGTGGTCTCGTTGGTCGTCGCCGGCGTCGCCTTCATCGCGACGCTGGTCATCATCGCGCTGTGCATGCTCGCGGTCGATCCGGCCAAGATGGGCGGCGAGATCGACCACGGCGTGCTCATGGACGACACGGATGCCGAGGCATCCCCCGACGCCACGGACGACGGCGCCGCGCCGCGCCGCTGAGCACGTCGAGAGACGCGCCCAGACGCCGCTCAGACCCGGTCGACGAGCTCGTCCGCCAGGCCGGTGTATCCGGCCGGCGTGAGAGCCAGCAGGCGCTCCTTGGCGGCATCCCCGATGTCGAGGGTGCGCACGAACTCCGCCAGCTCGGGGCCGCCGACGCGGCGTCCGCGCGTGAGCTCCTTCAGCAGCGCGTAGGGGTCGGTGATCTGCGACCGTCCCGCGACGATCTCCGCGCGCACCACCGTCTGGATCGCCTCGGCGAGCACCTCCCAGTTCGCGTCGAGGTCGGCGAGGAGCACGTCGCGGGAGAGCGAGATCTCGGTGAGCCCGCGCTGCAGGTTGTCGAGAGCGAGCAGGGAGTGGCCGAACGCGACGCCGATGTTGCGCTGCGTCGTGGAGTCGGTGAGGTCGCGCTGCATGCGGCTGGTGACGAGGGTGGACGCCAGCGTCGTGAACAGACCGCCGGAGATCTCGAAGTTCGCTTCGGCGTTCTCGAAACGGATCGGGTTGATCTTGTGCGGCATGGTCGACGAGCCCGTGGCGCCGGCGACCGGGATCTGCGCGAAGAAGCCCATCGCGATGTAGGTCCAGATGTCGGTCGCGAGGTTGTGCAGGATGCCGCCGGCGTGACGCACCCGGTCGTACAGCTCCACCTGCCAGTCGTGCGACTCGATCTGCGTCGTCAGCACGTTGAAGTCGATGCCGAGGCCCTCGATGAACGCGCGGGACAGTTCGGGCCAGTCGACGTCGGGCGCGGCGGCCAGATGGGCCGACCAGGTGCCGGTGGCGCCGGAGAACTTCGCCAGGTACTCGCCGTCGGCGATCTGGGCGGCCACGCGCTCCAGCCGCCAGGCGAAGACGGCGAGCTCCTTGCCCATCGTCGACGGAGTGGCGGGCTGACCGTGCGTGCGCGAGAGCATCGCGGCATCCCGGTGCTCGTGCGAGAGCGCCGCCAGAGCGTCGATCACGGCGCGCAGCTTCGGCAGCCAGACGTTCTCGACGGCACGCTTGACCGTCAGGGCGTATGACGCCGAGTTGATGTCCTCGCTGGTGCACGCGAAGTGCGTGAGCTCGGCGACGGCGTCCAGGCCGAGTGTCTGCAGGCGGTCGCGCACGAGATACTCGACGGCCTTCACGTCGTGGCGGGTCACCGACTCGGTGGAGGCGAGCCACTCGATCTCTGCCGCGCCGAACGCCCGGTAGAGCTCGCGGAGGGCGTCCTTCTGGTCGGCCGTGAGCGCCGTCGAGCCGAACAGGCCGCGGTCGGTGAGCGTGATGATCCACTCCACCTCGACCTCGACGCGCGCACGGTTGAGGCCGGCCTCCGACAGGTACGCCGACAGGTCGGCGACGGCGCCGCGGTAACGGCCGTCAAGCGGGCTGAGGGGCTGGTGGGCGAGGGTGTTCGCGGTGGTCACGACGCGGGCTCCGATCACGGTGTCTGTCGACGCGCGGCCGGTGCGCACGACGACAGGCTCACAACGGACGGATGGCCGGTTCGAGCTGCCGGAAGAGCGCCCGACTCGCGCTCTCGATCATACCGAGCACGTCGTCGAACATCTCCGGGCCGGCGTAGTACGGGTCGGGGACGTCCAGGTTGCCGTGCGCCTCGGGGTCGAAAGAGAGCAGGAGCGCGAGCTTGTCGGCATCCGTCGTCGCGCGCGCCCAGCTCGCGAGGATGCGCTCGTGCGAGCGATCGAGGGCGACCACGAGGTCATTGCGCTCGAAGTCGTCGAGCGTGAACTGACGGGCGCGGTGGCGTGCGCCGTCGTAGCCGCGTCGCGCGAGCGCATCGAGGGTGCGGCTGTCGGCGCGTTCGCCCACGTGCCAGTCGCCCGTCCCTGAGCTGGTCGACACGACGCGAGCGCCGAGGCCGGCGCGGTCGGCGATGTCGCGGAAGACGATCTCGGCCATGGGGGAGCGGCAGATATTGCCGGTGCAGACGAACACGACGCGAAACGGTGCGGCGTGGGCAGTCACCTCCCCATTGTGGTGCAGGTCGACGGCCGCACGAAAGACCTCCTCCCCACGCGGGCGGCGCGCCGCGCCTGTCCACGGATGTCGAGACCGTCGCACGGCGCTGCGCAGCCCGGGCCGACGATCGTCCTGTGGACCGACTCGCGGATATCGCCGATGCCCGGGCCCTCCTGCGTCAGGCGCGTGAGACTCTCGTGGAGTCGAATCGGCGGATGCTCGGGCTGCGGGCCGACGCGCAGTGGGCGACCACGGCGGCAGAACCCATCCGGGAGCGTCTCGACGCCTGCGCGCACCTGAGCGCGGTCGCGATCGATGACATCGACACCTGGGACCGTGACCTGGCTCAGGCTGCCGAGCGGGCGCTCATCGAGGCGGCGGGATGAGCGACGACGTCGACATCCGCTCCGGCGGGCTCGTCGCGGTCGACACCGATGCGCTGCGAGAGCTGTCCGGCGCCCTCGGGCCGATCTCGGCTCGTCTCGATGAGGTCGCAGAAGCGCTCGCCGGCGCCGGGACCGCGTCGCTGGCTGCCGGGCTCTGGGTTCCCGATCCCGCCGGGCGGGCGCGGGAGGCGCACGCGATCGCCACCGACCTCTCGCGCACGCTCGACACGCTCGCCCAGACGTACGACCTCGCCGAGAAGGAGGCGCTGCACGCGCTCCACGGCACACGCGACGTCGACGTCATGCAGCTCGCGGCGGCACGGATGCAGGCCGAGGGGGATGTCGCGGCGGCGGCGAAGCGGCTCGCGGCCGAGTGGATCGAGGGCCGTCACCGCGACATCGAAGACCAGATGCGAGACAGCGCCCTCATGCTCGGGGTGTACGGCCCGCTCGGACCCGCCCTGACGCAGCTGACCGCCGCCGTCCGCCGCGCCGGTCGGGGCACGGTGCCCGCCGCGGCGCCCCCGTTGCGGCCCGGGGCAGAGACGGCATCCGTCGAGGAGATCAGCACGCATCACGCGACCGGTGCCGACGCCGCGCCGCGCGGACTGGTCGACGTCATCGATCGGATGCCGGGACAGGACGGCCTCGACGATGCGCGCGTGCGCGTGGAGGAGTACCGCTACGCGTCCGGCGAGCGCGAGTTCGTGGCCTACATCGCGGGAACCCGCGCCGCGTTCGCGGCGGACGAGCCGTGGGACATGACCTCCAACCTCCAGCTGTACTTCGGTGCCCAGTCGTCGTCGTACCTCGCGGTGGAGCGCGCGCTGACGGCGGCGGGGGCGGTCGCGGGAGATCGCGTGCACGTGTTCAGTCACTCGCAGGGTGGCATGATCGCGGCCTACCTGGCGCGGGACGGCGACTTCGACGTCGTGACCGAGGTCAGCTTCGGCAGCCCCGTCCAGGCCGAACAGGCCGACGGTGTGCTCTCGGTCGCCGTCCGGCACACGGACGATCCGGTCGCGGCGCTCGCGGTCGGCGGCTTTCCGGGTGTCTCGGGCTCTGGCGACAGTGTCGTCGTCGAACGCGAGGCCGATCCCATGCCGCGGTGGAGCGATGCGACGTTCGCGGTGCACCAGCTCGACGCCTACCGCGAGACGGCGGCGATGGTCGACGCTTCGGCCGATCCGCGCATCGCGGTGCTCCGCGAGCGGCTCGCACCTCTGGCGGGCGCGGCCGTCGTCACCTCGACGGTCTACGGCGCCCACCGAGAGCAGGCCCGCTCGGCGGATCGACGACGGCGCTCGGGAGGAGGAGGGCTCTGACGAGGAGGCGCGACCGTCAGCTGCGGCGCTTCTTCTCCTGCGGGCGCAGCAGAATGCCGAACACCCAGTTGATGAGCGAGATGAGGATCGCGGCGACGACGCCAAGCCAGAAGCTCTCGACGGTCAGGCCCCAGCCCCACGAACTGGTGACCCACGCCGTGATCCACAGCAGCAGCCCGTTGATGACGAACGAGATGAGCCCGAGCGTGAGGATGTACAGCGGGATCGCGACGATCTTGATCACGGTGCCGATGATCGTGTTGACCAGCGCGAAGATCGCGGCGACGGCGAGCAGCGTCAGTACGAGCTGCAGGGTCTCGCCGGGCGCGAACGGCGTCACCCCGACCTGGAGGGCGGGGATGAGCGTCACGACCCAGATGGCGAAGGCGTTGACGACGACGCGGACGATGAAGCGCATGGTCCTCACAGTCTTCCACGCGGACGCCGCGCTCGAAAGGCTTCACTCCAGGTCGCAGCGCCCCTCGTAGACTCGACGCGTGACCGATCTGCCCGTGCGCATCCGCCCCGAGATCGCCGTCCTTCCCGCCTACAAGCAGGGAAAGCAGGCCGGCGCCGAAGCGTTCAAGCTGTCCAGCAACGAGAACCCCTTCGCCCCGCTGCCGAGCGTCGTGGCCGCGGTGCAGGCGGCCGTCGCCGTCAACCGCTATCCCGACGCCTCATCACCGCGTCTGCGGGCCCGCCTCGCGGAGCGCTTCGGCGTCGGTGACGACGCCGTGCACATCGCGGCCGGCTCGGTGTCGATCCTCTTCCAGCTCGCCCAGGCCACGAGCGGACCGGGCGATGAGATCCTCTTCTCCTGGCGTTCGTTCGAGGCCTATCCGAGCCTGGCGACGGTGGCCGGCGCGACGGCCGTCACCGTGGCGAACGATGCGGCCGGCGGCCACGACCTGGACGCGATGGCCGCTGCCGTCACCGAGCGCACGCGCATGATCATCGTCTGCAGCCCGAACAACCCGACGGGCCCGGTAGTGACCCAGGCGGACTTCGACGCGTTCCTCGGCCGTGTCCCGAACGACGTGCTCGTCATCCTCGACGAGGCGTACGCCGAGTTCGTCACCGATCCGGATGCCGTGGCCGGCGCCGACGTCATCGCCGCCGGGCACGCGAACGTCGTCGTGCTGCGGACCTTCTCGAAGGCCTACGGGCTCGCCGGGCTGCGCGTCGGCTACGCGGTCGGCGACCCGCGCATCCTCGCGGCCGCGCGCAGCACAGGCATCCCGCTGTCGGTCACCGCCGCCGCCGAGGAAGCGGCCCTGGCCAGCTTGGATGCCGAGGAGGAGCTGCTCGAGCGCGTGCGCACCCTCGCCGCGCACCGCGACGACCTGGCCGCACGGCTGCGCGCGGCGGGGTGGGATGTGCCCGAAGCGCAGGGCAACTTCGTCTGGCTGCCGGCCGGCGCGCGTGCGCTCGAAGTCGCGGCGGCGTTCGAGGAGGCCGGTCTGATCATCCGTCCCTTCGCCGGCGACGGTGTGCGTATCTCCATCGGCGAGCACGAGGCGATCGAGCCGATCGTTCGGGTCGCGGCATCCGTCGCTCCGCGTCCATAGTTCCTGCGCGTTGTGGTCGGCGCACGGCGGATCGCGATTCCCGTTGTCGATCCCATGCAGTCGGACGCATGCGCGGGGCGTTAGCGTGGGAACATGACCCCGCCTGACGACCCGGCCCTCGTGCGCGTTCTGGCGGCGGACGGGACGTTCGCCCCCACGCCCGAAGCCGAGCGGTATCTGCCCCTCATCGACGCGCTCTCCGACGCCGAGCTCGAGACCTTCTACCGCGACATGGTTCTCGTGCGCGCCTTCGACCGGCAGGCCACCAACCTGCAGCGGCAGGGCCAGCTCGCGCTGTGGCCGCCGTCGCTCGGGCAGGAGGCCGCCCAGGTCGGATCGGTGCGTGCCGCCCGGCCGCAGGATCACCTGTTCCCGTCCTATCGCGAGCACGTCGTGGCCACCGCCCGCGGTGTCGACCCGATCGACATCATCCGCGTGATGCGCGGCCTCACGCACGGCGGCTGGGACCCGACCGACCCGAAGAACGGCAACGTCCGCATCTACACGCTGGTGCTCGGCTCGCAGACCCTGCACGCGACCGGCTTCGGCATGGGCCTCGTCTTCGACAAGCGGTGCGGCACGGGCGATGCGAACCGCGACGAGGCCGTCGTGGTCTACTACGGCGACGGCGCATCCAGCCAGGGCGACGTGCACGAGGCGATGGTGTTCGCCAACACCTACCGGACGCCGCAGGTCTTTTTCCTGCAGAACAACCACTGGGCGATCTCGGTCCCGGTCGCCACGCAGTCGCGGGCGCCTCTCTACCGCCGTGGGGCGGGCTACGGCATGCCTTCGATCCTCGTGGACGGCAATGACGTGCTGGCCAGCTACGCGGTCTCCAAGCTCGCGCTCGACGAGGCGCGCGCCGGCGAGGGGCCCCGCGCGATCGAGGCGATGACCTATCGCATGGGCGCGCATACGACGAGCGACGACCCCACCAAGTACCGCACGTCCGACGAGGAGCAGTCGTGGGCGCGGCGCGATCCGATCGCCCGCATGCGTACTTACCTCGAGGCGCGGGGGGCGGCGGCATCCTTCTTCGACGAGGTGGATGCCGCGGCGCAGGCCTACGCGGACGATGTGCGCGTACGCACCAACGCGCTGGGCACGATCGAGCCGGAGTCGATGTTCGCGCACGTCTACAGCGAGGACCACCCGTTGATGGTGGAGCAGCGTCGCTGGCTCGCCGATTACGAAGCGTCGCTGGAGGGAGGAGTCTGATGGTGGAGTCCATGCCCCTCGCGAAGGCGCTCAACGCGGGTCTTCGCGCCGCGATGGCCGCCGACGACCACGTCCTGCTCATGGGCGAGGACATCGGCCGCCTCGGCGGCGTGTTCCGCGTGACGGAAGGCCTGCAGGCCGAGTTCGGCGAGCAGCGGGTGCTCGACACCCCGCTCGCGGAGTCGGGCATCGTCGGCACCGCGATCGGTCTGGCGATGGCCGGGTTCCGTCCGATCGTCGAGATCCAGTTCGACGGCTTCGTCTTCCCCGCCTTCGACCAGATCACGACGCAGCTCGCGAAGCTCACCAACCGGCACGAGGGTGCGCTGCAGATGCCGGTCGTCATCCGCATCCCGTACGGCGGCCACATCGGGGCCGTCGAGCACCACCAGGAGAGCCCGGAGGCGTACTTCACCCACACCGCGGGGTTGCGAGTCGTCTCTCCCTCGACCGCGAACGATGCGTACTGGATGATCCAGGATGCCGTGCGCTCGCCCGACCCGGTGATCTTCCTCGAGCCCAAGGCCAAGTACTGGATGAAGGGCGACGTCGACAGCGCCGAGCGCCCCCTGCCCCTCCACGCGTCGCGGCTCGTGCGCCGCGGCACCGACGTCACGCTCGTCGGCCACGGCGCGATGGTCACGACGCTGCTGCAGGCGGCCGCGCTCGCCGAGAGCGAGGGCACCTCGTGCGAGGTGATCGACCTGCGCTCGCTCTCGCCGATCGACTACGGCCCCATCCTCGACTCGGTGCGCCGCACGGGCCGCATGGTCTACGCGCAGGAGGCGCCCGGCTTCACGTCGGTGGGTTCCGAGGTGGCCGCGACCGTCATGGAACGGGCGTTCTTCGCCCTGGAGGCGCCGGTGCTGCGCGTGTCGGGCTTCGACGTGCCGTTCCCGCCCGCCAAGCTCGAGGGCACCTACCTCCCGGATGCCGACCGCATCCTCGAGGCCGTCGACCGCGCCCTGGCCTACTGACCGCCCCGCCCCGCCCATGACCGCGAGACACCAGCCCCGCACCGAGACACGCGTCGTAGCCCCGTGTCTCGGTGCGCATCACGTGTCTCGCGGACTCACGCCCTGAAGGAGAACGACATGAGCGAGCAGATCTTCCACCTGCCGGACGTCGGCGAAGGCCTCACCGAGGCCGAGATCGTCCAGTGGCGCGTCGCGCCCGGCGACACCGTCGAGGTCAACGACGTGCTCGTCGAGATCGAGACGGCCAAGTCGCTGGTCGAGCTGCCCTCGCCCTTCTCCGGCACCGTCGGCGAGCTCCTCGCCCCCGAAGGTGAGACCGTCACGGTCGGGGCCCCCATCATCACGATCGGCGGCGCGGCGGCGGATGCCGAGACCCCGGCACCCGCGCAGCCCGAGGCCGCCGCGGCATCCGACGACGGCGGCGCCGTGCTGGTCGGCTACGGCACGGGCGCCGGAGCGACCTCGCGCCGCAAGCGCCCGGCCGAGCGCGCCGAGACCGTGCGGGCCTCCGTCGGGGTCGTCGCCAAGCCGCCGGTGCGAAAGCTCGCGCGCGACCTGGGCGTCACCCTCGCCGAGGTCACCCCCACGGGTCCCGCCGGTGAGGTCACCCGCGACGACGTCGTGCGCCACGCCGAGCAGGCGAGCGTCTTCCGCAACATCGCGACGCCCACCGCGCCCGCCGAGCGGGAGCAGACGATCCCGGTCTCCGCCGCGCCCGTCCCCGCACCGCCGGTCGGCGAGCGCGAAGAGGCGATTCCGGTCAAGGGCGTGCGCAAGGCCACGGCCTCGGGCATGGTGCGCTCCGCCTACACCGCGCCGCACGTGTCGGTGTGGACCGACGTCGACGCGACGCGCACGATGGAGCTCGTCAAGCGGCTGAAGGCGTCGCCCGACTTCGCCGACATCAAGGTCTCGCCGCTGCTGATCATGGCGCGCGCGGTGATCTGGGCGGTGCGACGCACGCCGTTGATCGGCGCCGCGTGGATCGACAAGGAAGACGGCTCGGCCGAGATCCGGGTGCGCAACTACGTCAACCTCGGCATCGCCGCCGCGACGCCGCGGGGCCTGCTCGTGCCGAACATCAAGGACGCCCAGGACCTGAACCTCCGCGAGCTCGCCAAGGCGCTCGAGAAGCTGACACTGACGGCCCGAGAGGGAAAGACCACGCCGGCCGATCAGCAGGGCGGCACGATCACGATCACGAACATCGGCGTCTTCGGGATGGATGCCGGCACCCCGATCATCAACCCGGGCGAGTCGGGCATCGTCGCGATGGGCACGATCCGCCAGAAGCCGTGGGTCGTCGACGGCGAGGTGCGTCCCCGCTTCGTCACCACGGTCTCGGGCTCGTTCGACCACCGCGTGATCGACGGCGACGGGATGAGTCGCTTCATCGCCGATGTCGCATCGGTCCTGGAGGAGCCGGCGCTGCTGCTGGACTGACCCCCGGCATCCGCTGCGCCACAATGAAGGCATGCTGACCGTCTTCGTCGCCGCCCTCGCGGCGCTCGTCCCGATCACGAATCCGATCGGGGCGGTTGCGGCCTACGCCGGGCTGTCCGCCCACCTCGACGAGGCCGACCGGCGCCGGCAGTCGTGGCTCACGGGCATCTACGTCGCCGCCATCCTGACCGTCTTCGCGCTGCTCGGAACCCTGATCCTGCAGTTCTTCGGCATCTCGCTGGGCGCGCTGCAGATCGCCGGCGGCCTCGTCGTGATGCACTCCGGGTTCGGCATGGTCGTGCCGCGCGCGCTCGGCGCGGGGGCCTCGGATGCCGAGAAGGAGCATGCCGCCACGAAGACGGACGTCAGCTTCTCGCCGATGGCGCTGCCGCTCATCGCCGGCCCCGGCGCGATCGGCGTGGTCGTGGGACTCGCGGCGCGCAATCCCGGCATCCTGGACCGCGTCGGGATCGTGCTCGCCGTCCTCGTCATCGCGGCGGTGATCGCGGTGCTCCTGCGCTACGGCACGCCGCTGGCCGAGAAGCTCGGTCCGACCGGTGTCGGCGCGATCACCCGCGTGATGGGGTTTCTCATCCTGGCCATCGGCGCCGAGATCCTCGTGCACGGCCTGACCGCCGCGCTGCCGGGCCTCGCCTGAGCGGACGGCGCCTGGTCCGCGCGACCGCGGGTCAGCGCGCCCGCGGGTCGTCGACGGGATCGACGACGGGGTGGAAGTTTCCCGACAGGTTCGCCGGCTGCAGCACGTCGCCGAGGCCGCCGCGCTTGCCCGTCCAGAGCGACGGGCCGCGCACACCGGGAAGCTGCGTGAGCACACTGCCGGTGAAGCGGCCCTCCGGCGGAATGTACGGGTTCGCCTTGCGGTTCGCGCGCCACGTGCGGAACCGATCGATCAGTCGCGTCATGACACCCTCCTCCTGTTCACGGTAGGTCCTCGCCGCGTCGCGGGCAAGGAGGGGGCCGTCAGGCGGTGAGGTGCTCGATGAGGATCTGCGTACCGATCCCGATCAGCACCAGCCCACCGACGATCTCCGCCGGGCGGCGAAAGCGCGTGCCGATGCGGTAGCCGATGAAGACGGCGAGAAACGACAGTGCGAACGTGACGAGTCCGATCGTGGTGACGGCGATCGCGACGTCCACGTTCAAGAAGGCGAAGGACACCCCGACGGCGAGCGCGTCGATGCTCGTCGCGACCGACAGGAGCACCACCTCGCGCACGCTGAAGGCCTCGATGTCGTGCACGTGCTCGGGGTGCTCCGCGTCCACCGGGGCGTCGGGGCTCAGCGCCTCCCACAGCATCTTCCCGCCGACCAGCGCGAGCAGGCCGAACGAGATCCAGTGGTCCCACGGTGCGATCGCGTCGGCGAACGTCGAACCGAGCAGCCAGCCGAGCAGCGGCATGATCGCCTGCGACACCCCGAATGCGGTCGCGAACACGAGCGCCGTGCGCAGCACGTGCGCGCGCAGTTGCAGGCCCTTTCCGAGGGCGACGGCGAAGGCATCGGCGGAGACGCCGAGCGCGAGCAGCAGCAGAGTCCAGGGGGAGATGACGGCTCCTCGAGAGGCGAAGGCGACAGCGGAGGGGTCGCAGAGAACGTGACACGGTCGTTCGCGAGCGCCGTCGGACGCGAGGACCGAAGAACAGCCTGTCGGCGGCGCGGTCTCGACTTCAAGCGGAAGCTATGAACTGACAGCATTTCTGCCGCCCTGGTTTTGATAACGATTATCAGTAGTCCTAGAGTTGAGGACATGAAGCGTCCCGTCGTCCTCCTGTCCGCGCTCGTCGCGGCATCCGCCCTCGCCCTCGCCGGCTGTTCCAGCTCCGCTACCTCGTCGCCCAGCGGCTCCGCGTCGGCGGGCGGCACGATCTCGGTCGTCGCCTCCACCAACGTCTACGGCGACATCGTCAAGACGATCGGTGGTGACCACGTCGAGGTCACCTCGCTCATCGCCGACGAGAGCAAGGATCCGCACGAGTTCGAGGCGACCGCGGCCGATCAGCTCGACGTCCAGAACGCGCAGCTGCTCATCGAGAACGGCGGCGGCTACGACCCGTTCATGGCGTCTCTGAAGGATGCCGCGAAGTCGACCGCCCCGCTGATCAGCGCCGTCACCTTCTCTCCCGAGTGGACGGGCTCCGACCCCACCGCGGCCGTCGACGGCTTCAACGAGCACGTCTTCTACGACCCGCAGACCATCGCCGCCGTCGCCGACGAGATCGCGAAGCAGCTCGGCACGCTCGATCCCGCCGCCGCGAGCGCGTTCACCGCCAACGCCACGGCGTTCCGCAGCGACATCGATGCGAAGGTCACGCCGATCCTGGGCGATATCTCCAAAGCCCACAGCGGCGCCGAGATCTTCGTCACCGAGCCCGTGCCGCTGTACCTCGCCGAGGCCGCCGGACTGAAGAACGTGACCCCGCCCGCCTTCAGCGAAGCCGTCGAAGAGGGCCAGGACGTCCCGCCGGCGACACTTCTCGACGCGCTCACGCTCATCGGTGGGGGATCGGTGAAGATCCTCTTCGTGAACGGCCAGGCCGCGGGTGCCGAGACCACGCAGGCCGAGGCGAAGGCCGCGGCGGCGAACGTGCCCGTCATCAAAGCCTCGGAGCTGCTCCCGGAGGGCCAGAACTACGTATCGTGGATGACTGACATGGCTACGCAGATCAAGACCGCGCTGGGTTCGTGACCCCCGCCTCCGCTCTTCCCCTTCGCATCATGGCCGCTGCGCTCTCGCGCAGCGGCCATGAGCTGTGGCGCGGCCTCGACCTCGAGTTGCAGCCGGGCGAACTGGTCGCGGTGCTCGGGCCCAGTGGTGCCGGCAAGACCACGCTTCTTCGCGCCGTCCTCGGCCTCGAGCGCCTCAGTGCGGGCTCGATCGAGGCGCTCGGAGAGCCCGTGCGCCGGGCCGGGAATCGTCGCATCGGCTACATTCCGCAGCAGCGCCCGCTGCCCCGGCACACGGCGATGCGCGGCCGCGATCTCGTCCGTCTCGGTGTCGACGGCCACCGCTTCGGCTTCCCGGTGCGCCGCCGCGGCGACCGCGAGCGCGTGCAGACACTGATCGACGCCGTCGGAGCCACGGCCTTCGCCGATCGCCCCGTGGGCCTGCTCTCCGGGGGCGAGCAGCAGCGGCTGCGCGTGGGACAGGCGCTCGCCGACGAGCCCGGTCTGCTGCTGTGCGATGAGCCGTTGACCAGTCTCGACCTGGCCAATCAGCGTGACGTCATCGACCTCATCGACCGCTACCGCACCGCCAGCGGCGCCGGCGTGCTGCTGGTCACGCACGACATCAACCCCGTGCTGGAGAAGGTCGATCGCATCCTCTACCTCACCGGCGGCCGTTTCACCCTCGGCAGCCCGGACGAGGTCCTGACCTCCGAGACCCTCACCGCCCTGTACGGCACCCCGGTGCATGTCGCCCGTGTCGGCGGGCGTCTGGTCGTGGTCGGCGCTCCCGACTCGGATGCCGATCACCACCATCACGGCGACGCCGTCGCCGCACCCGCGGGAGGTGTCGCGTGAGCTGGGGAGACATCGGCAACGCGCTGTTCGGCGGGATGGCGCGCTACGGCGACATCCTCGCCCTGGTGCAGAACTCCGTCTGGGCCGGCGCGGTGCTCGGAATCGTCGGCGGACTCATCGGCGTGTTCGTCATGCAGCGCGACATGGCCTTCGCCGTGCACGGCATCAGCGAGCTGTCCTTCGCCGGCGCGGCGGCGGCGCTCCTTCTCGGCGTCGACGTCGTCACGGGGTCGATCGTGGGCTCGCTCATCGCGGCGGGTCTCATCGGCTGGCTGGGCGCGCGCGCCCGCGACCGCAACTCGATCATCGGCGTGCTCATGCCGTTCGGGCTGGGTATCGGCATCCTGTGCATCTCGCTCTACAACGGCCGCAGCGCCAACCGCTTCAGCCTGCTGACCGGTCAGATCGTGTCGGTGCAGAGCGATCAGCTGACGGTGCTGATCGTCTTGAGCGCGATCGTGCTCGTGGGACTGCTGCTCATCTGGAGACCGCTGAACTTCGACTCGCTCGACCCGCAGTCGGCCGCCGCGCGCGGCGTGCCGACGACGGTCGTCTCGTTCGCGTTCATGATCCTGTTGGGCATCGTCGTGGCGGTGGCGGTGCACATCATCGGTGCCCTCCTGGTGCTCTCGCTGCTGGTGACGCCGGCGGCGGCGGCGATGCGGGTCTCCACCGGCCCCATCGCCGTGCCGCTGCTGGCCGCCGGCTTCGGCGTCACCGCGGCGGTGGGCGGCATTCTGCTCGCCATCGCGGGAACGCTGCCGGTGAGCCCGTACATCACGACGCTGTCGTTCCTCATCTACCTCGTCTGCCGCGTCATCGACGGGGCGCGCCGACGCGGGTCCGTCGAGGCGTGATATCCCCCCGCGAAGGCATCCAGCCCGCTCCTAGCCCTCGCGGGTAGACTCCCGGCATGGCCCAGCGCAACACCTGGCAGCGCGATCGCGTGCGCGAGGCGTTGACCGACGCTCCCGGTTTCGTCAGCGCCCAGGCGCTGCACGCGACCCTGCGCGACGAGAACACGGGCATCGGACTGGCCACCGTCTACCGGGCGCTCGCGACGCTCGCCGCCAGCGGCGAGGCCGATCAGCTGCAGAGCCCCGACGGCGAGGCGATCTATCGCGCGTGCTCGACGACCGGTCACCATCACCACCTGATCTGCCGCTCGTGCGGTCTCGCCGTCGAGATCGAGGCCCACGAGGTCGAGGCGTGGGCGCAGCGCACCGCCGCCGCGCACGGGTTCACCGCCGCCGAGCACGTCGTCGACATCTTCGGTCTCTGCGCCTCCTGCTCCGCGCTGCGCGCCGCCGATCCGGTCGGAGAGCGTGTCGACTGAGGTGCGCGTCGCGCCGGCCCGTCCCCTGGTGGCCGTCGGCATCGGCGCGTTGGTCGTGGCCGCTCTCATCGCGGTCGCTTTCCTCGCCCCGGGGCCCGCTTTGCCGACCCGGCTGCAGGACGGTCTCACCCTCTCCATCAGCGTCCTGATCGAGTCGCTCCCCTTCGTGATCCTCGGCGTGCTGCTGTCGATCGTGGTGCAGGTGTGGGTGCCGGCCGGTGCGATCGAACGATGGATGCCGCGGGCACCGTGGGCGCGGCGTGCGGTGCTGTCGCTGCTGGGCATGCTCATCCCCGTCTGCGAGTGCGGCAACGTCCCCTTCGCCCGCGGTCTGATGATGCGCGGACTGGGCGTCGCCGAGACGCTCACGTTCCTGATCGCCGCGCCGATCGTGAACCCGATCGTGATCATCACCACGCACCAGGCCTTCGGCTTCGACGACGGCATCCTCATCGCGCGCCTCGTCGGCGGCTATGCGGTCGCGAACCTCATCGGGTGGCTCTACAGCCGGCATCCCGACCCCGATGGACTCATCACCGACCGCTTCCGGGCCAGCTGCGAGATCTCGCTCGAGAACGCGGCGCACGGCCGCGGGCCGGGCAAGGCGCAGCAGAGCCTCGCCCAGTTCGTCGTCGAACTGCGCGCCGTCATGCCCGCGCTCGTGATCGGCTCTGCCCTGGCCGGCGCCGTGCAGGTGCTCGTGCCGCGCTCGGCGCTGCTGGCGATCGGATCGAACCCCGCGCTGTCGATCGTGGCCATGATCACGCTCGCGATGATCGTGTCGATCTGCTCGAACGTCGACGCCTTCTTCGCGCTCTCGTTCGCCTCGACCTTCACGCCCGGCTCGATCGTCGCGTTCCTGCTCGTGGGTCCGCTCGTCGACGTCAAGATGCTCGCGCTGCTGCGCACCACCTTCCGCTCGAAGGTGCTGGTCGGGCTCGTCGTGATCGTCGTGCTGTTCGCCGTGGCCGTCGGATCGGTGGTGAACCTCCTTGCGTGAACTGATCGGATCGCGCCTGCTCGGGGTGGGACTGGCCGCGGGCCTGGCCGCGGTCACGGTGGTGCTGTGGCTGAACGGCCAGCTGGCGCTGTACATCAACCCCTCGTCGAACTGGTTCGCGGTGCCGATGGCGATCATCGCCCTCGTCGGTGCGGTGATCAGCTTCGCCCTGCCGAAGGGCGCCGAATCCGACCACGGGCACGATCACGACCACGGCCACGAGCGCCGCGGCGGCTGGGGTACCGCCGCGACCGTGACCGGTGGTGTGCTGTCGGTCGGCGTCGTCGCGGCGATCATGCTGACGCCTCCGGCGACGCTGTCCGCCGAGCTCGCGATGCAGCGCGACACGGGTGCCCCACCGCTGTTCCAAGGCTCCGACACCGTGGCGCTGGCCTCCACGGGCGACACCTCGAAGTTCGGCGTCGGGGAGTGGGCGAGCGTGTTCGCGACGGCGACGAACCCCGAGGCGTTCGACGGCGACACCATCACGCTCACCGGGTTCGTGACCCCCACCGACGGCGGATTCGGACTGACGCGCCTGGTCATCACGCACTGCGTCATCGATGCGCAGCCGGCGAGTGTGCCGGTTGCCTCCGGCGACATCCCGGCCACCGGCACGTGGGTCACCGTGACGGGCACGATCCGCGATGCGGGGGGACGACTGCAGATCCAGCCGGCCTCCGTGCAGACGGTCGATCAACCCAAGGATCCGTATGAGTACTGAGCGCGCGACGCGTCGTGAGCGCACACGCCGCCGCCGCTCCCGCGCCTTCCTCGCGGGGTTCGCGATCGTCGTCGCCGCGCTGGCCGTCGTCGGACTCGCCGGCGCCGCGGTGACGGTCGCGCAGGGGCCGCGCGTCACGAACGTGAGTGTCGACCCGGATGCCGCGGTCAGCGCGGCCGGCTCGCGGCTGATCATCACGACCACCCAGTCCCTCGCCAAGGTCACGCCGACCCAGGTCACCGTCTCGCCCGCCGCGCCTTTCACCGTGGACACGTCCGGACGCAGCGTGGGCATCCGCTTCACCCAGCCGCTGTGGGACGACACCTCGTACACCGTGACGATCGATGGGGTCAGCGGCATCGGCGGCGGCCCGACGGCATCCGTCTCGCAGAGCTTCACCACGCCCGCGCTGCAGGCCTTCGTCCTGCAGCGCGGCGACGGCGGCGATCGGATCCTGCGCACCGGCCTCGCCGGTCAAGACCCCGAACCGATCTACACCAACGCGCACATCGAAGACTTCCGTGCCACCGCCGGCCATCTCGTCATGTCGACGCTCGACGACGACAAGAAGTCGCACCTCGTGGTCACCGATCTCGACGGCGGCAACGTGCGCGAGCTCGCCCTCCCCGGCGACGGCACGGTCACCGACCTGCAGAGCGCCGATCGGGGCGATCTCATCGGCTACACCTACACGGATGCCACCGTCGGCATGCCGGGCGCTCGCGAAGCCCGGCTGTTCACGGCCTCGCTCGCCTCCGCGCAGAGCGATGCGCAGCCGACGATGATCCAGCGCAGCGGCGGCGAGTCCCGCGTCGACGACTGGCGGTTCGTGCCCGGCACCGACAGCATCCTCATGCTCACCTACGACGGCGCCCTCACTCTCATCTCCCCGTCCGGCGGCGACCCGGTCACCCTCGGCAACGCCGTGTCGATCGACGGCATCGCGCGCGGCACGACCACCGCGATCGTCGAGCGTGTGGAAGGACCCGCGGCCATCGATCTGGCCACGGCCAAGCAGGTCGACCTGCCGCCGACCGACAAAGCGCTGGGGCAGACCAACAAGATGGTGCCGATGAGCAACGGCGACACGCTGCGGGTGCTCGCCGTCGTCGACGGCTTCACGGTGCGCTCCACCACCGTCAACGTCGTCGACACCGCGGGAAAGGCGACACCGGTCTTCTCCGTCGACCCGAAGGACATCCTCATCCAGTCGTGCGTGTCGCCGAGCGGGAGGTACGCCGCGTTCCTCGTGGCCCCGGATGCCGTGTCGAACCCGTACGACGGGTACAAGCTGCCGATGCCGACGCACCTGCGCACCCACGTCGTGGCCCTCTCCGGCCCGGAGGCGGGAACCGAGGTCGGCGCGCTCGCGGGCTTCGACATCTCGTGGTGCCAGACGCCGCCGCGCACATGAGCGAGCGCTCGGGCCTGATTCCCGCGACCCGGGCAGCGCTCACGGCGCTGCCGGTGGAGGTGGCGCCGCGCCTGCTCGGCGGTGTGCTGGAGGTGACGATCGGCGACGCACGCGTGGCGGTGCGTCTGACCGAGGTGGAGGCCTATCACGGCGCCGGGACCGGACCGGAGGCCGACCCCGGATCGCACGCGCGGATGGGGCGGACGGCCCGCAACGCGACGATGTGGGGCCCACCGGGTCATCTCTACGTCTACCTGAGCCACGGCATCCATTCCTGCGTCAACGTCGTGTGCGGGCCGCAGGGACAGGCCGGCGGAATCCTGCTGCGCGCCGGCGAGGTGATCGACGGCGAGCAGATCGCCTTCGCGCGTCGGCCCACGGCGCGCGTGGCCCGCGATCTCGCGCGCGGCCCCGGCCGGCTCGGGGATGCCGTGGGCCTGCGCCACCCCGTCCACGACGGCATCGACGCGATCGACGGCCGGCCGCACGCGGGGGCCGTCGCCCGGCTCTGGCTGCCGACGGCGAAGCGCGCGGACGTCGTGACCGGTCCGCGCGTCGGAGTCGCGGGTGTCGCCGGTACGGCCGCGTTCCCCTGGCGGTTCTGGGTGGACGGCGACCCGACGGTGTCCGCGTTTCGCTGGGGGCGCGGGGCGGGGCCGACCGGCTGAGCCGCGTCATCCGGCCGCGACGAACGCGGGGATGTCGCCGACGGCGGAGACCTCGGTCGCCACCTCGCGCACCAGCCCGGCGCGGGCGAGCGCGCGCTCGATGAGGACGCGATGGCCGAAGCCGTGCGGCGCGTCGATCCACGGCTGCGGCGCCAGGCTCTCGAGGGTGATCTCCGGCGACCCGCTGAGCGGATGGTCGTCTGGCAGCAGTGCGACGAAGGCGGAGCGCACCAGCTCGACGGTCTCGAGGTCGGGCAGCTCCGCGGACGGCAGCCCCATGAAGGCGAGGTCGATCCGTCCCCGCCGCAGCTCGTCGGCGAGGCCGGTGGAGCCGGAGGGAGAGGAGATCAGGCGCAGGCGGACGAGCGGGTGCTCGGCGCGGAAGGCGGCGAACAGCTCCGGCATGCGCAGCGTCGGGAGGTTGACGAAGATGCCGACCCGCAGCAGCCCCTCGACGCGACCGGTCGCCGCGCTCTGCAATCGGCTCGTCGCGTCGACGATCTCCCGAGCGGGCTCCAGCAGCTGCTCGCCGGCGGCGGTGAGCGCGACGCGGCGGCCGGAGCGTTCGATAAGCCGGGTTCCCATGCGCTGCTCGAGAGTCTGGATGCCGGCCGACACCGTCGACTGCACGACGTACAGCCGAGCCGCGGCTCGCGTGAAGCTCGATTCCTCCGAGCGCGCATCCTGAGGTCATGACCACCACCAGCCTCCCCGCCGCCGGGGCGCCCGCCTCGGCATCCGCCCGCACACCGCGACGCTCCCGCGCGGCGCACTCCGCCGGCTTCTGGACGGCCGTGCTCGCCTTCGCCATCGCGATGGCGTTCTCGACCATTCCCACCCCGATCTGCGCGCTCTATCAGCAGCGCGACGGCTTCTCGCCGATCGTGGTGACCGTCATCTTCGCCGCCTATGCCGTCGGTGTCGCCGTCGCGCTCGGCGCCCTGGCCGCTTTCGTGATCCGCGGCGAGGAGCTCGCGGCGATCTTCCTGATCGCCTATGTCGGACTCGCCGTGCCGACCCTGCTGATCGGAGCCGCCCTCGCGTGGCTCGCCCTACCCGTCGTCCTCGGGGTCTTCGCCGGTTTGATGCTCGTCCTGATCTCGGTGGCGACACCTCGCATGGTGCGCCGCCTCGCGGCGTGATCGGCGACGGCGCGACGTCAAGCCGACACGCCCGGCCGTGCTAGACTGACTCTTTGTCTGCGCGCACTCCAGCACGCAGTTCGTATCCCACCACGTTTCGACTCGCCTCCGGCTCGCTCAACGACCGGCGGAGGAGTCCGATCCCACCTGGGATGCAGACAAGGGATCTTGGGTGGCACCGTCCGGTGTCACGGTACTAAGGAGAATCACTATGGCAGCAGTGTGCCAGGTGACCGGAGCTGTTCCCGGCTTCGGTCACAACATCTCGCACTCGCACCGCCGGACGAAGCGCCGCTTCGACCCGAACGTGCAGAAGAAGACCTACTACGTTCCTTCGCTCGGTCGCAAGATCACGCTGAACGTGTCGGCCAAGGGCATCAAGGTCATTGACGCCCGCGGCATCGAGTCGGTCGTCAAGGACCTCATCGCGAAGGGTGTGAAGCTCTAATGGCGAAGAAGGCTCAGGACGTTCGTCCGATCATCAAGCTCCGGTCGACCGCCGGCACGGGGTACACCTACGTGACGCGCAAGAACCGCCGCAACAACCCCGACCGCATCGTGCTGAAGAAGTACGACCCGGTGATCCGCAAG